>JBICIB010000769.1:0-3468 GCA_043101415.1 Planctomycetota bacterium JB042
TGGTCGTCGCTCGCATCCGAAGGACTTCCAGGAGCGGCGACCAAGGCGACGGACGGGCCGTGTCGAGGGCCTCGTGTCGGCCTGGCCAGAGCCTCCGGGAGGAGCTCGCCTCCCCGACCCCCGGAAACCACCCCGACGCCGGTCCGGCGAACGCCCTCCGCGGCGGTCAGCCGCGGTCGCGGGCGAGGATGTGCTCCACCGCGTCCTCGAGCTTCGGCACGACGAGGAGATCCCGGCCGAATCGTTCTCGCGCCTCCGTCTCCGACCGTCGCCCCTTTCCCGTCCGGACGAGAACGGGCGTCAACTCGTTCCCCTCCGCGAGGCGGAGGTCCCGCACGGCGTCGCCGACGATCCACGACCCGCGCAGGGTCAGCCCTTGCCCCTTCACCGCGCGGTCGAGCATCCCCTTCGCGGGCTTGCGGCAGCGGCAGCGGCGGCGGTACGGGGCGCGGCCCTCGGTCGGGTGGTGGGGGCAGTGGAGGATCGCGTCGACGTGGGCGCCGGCGCGGGCCAGGCGGCGGCGGAGTTCGGCGTGGATCTCGTCCAACGCCTCCTCGCGGAGGAACCCCCGCGCGACGCCGGACTGGTTCGTCACCACGACGACCGCGTACCCGGCGTCGTTCAGCCGCCGGATCGCGCCGGCGGCGCCGCGGATCAGGCGGAGCTGGTCCGGCCGCGCGAGCCACTCGTCGCGCTCGACGTTGATCGTGCCGTCGCGGTCGAGGAAGACGGCGCGGCGCTTCCTCACGGGCGGGCGGCGTCGGGGAAGAGGCTCTCCTCGACGAGCGCGCAGATGGCGTGGGCGGCGAGGATGTGCATCTCCTGGATGCGCGGGGTCTCGTCGCTCGGGACGTTCAGCAAGAGCTCGGCGTGCTCGGCCGCGCGGCCGCCGGTCCGACCGGTGAACGCGATCGTCCGGAGGCCGAGCCCGCGCGCCCGCTCGAGCCCGCGCACGACGTTCTCCGAGTTGCCGCTGGTGGTCAGCCCGATCGCGACGTCCCCCTGCTTGCCGTACGCCTTCACCAGCCGCGCGAACAGGTCGTCGTACGAGTAGTCGTTGGCGGTCGCGGTCAGGGACGCCTGCCCGGCGCCGAGCGCGATCGCGGGGAGCCCCTCGTGGTCGGTGTGGAACCGGTTCGTCAGCTCTCCCTCGATGTGGAGCGCGTCCGTGAACGACCCGCCGTTCCCGAACAGCAGGACCTTCCGTCCCTTCCGGTAGGCGGAGACCACGGCCTCGGCGGCGGCGGCGATCGGGGCCGTCAGCCGCTCCCTCGTCTCGCGCAGGACGCTCTCGTGCGTGTCGAACATCTCCCGGATCGCGCCGGTGGCGGGGTCGGTCTGCATCTCGCGGGGTCCTTGGCGGTTGCCGTCTCTCCCCCGAACTGTAGAAAGTGGTCACGATCCGATCCATCGCCGGGCCCACCTATGACCGCGTCCGCCGCCGAGGCCAAGGAAGATCCGAGGCGCCCCGCGCTCCCGCTCGACGTGCTCGTCGCCGACGACGAGGAGTCGATCCGGGTCACCCTCTCCGACGACCTGGAGGAGGTGGGGCACCGGGTCACGACCGTCGCCACGGGGGACGAGGCGCTCGCCGCGATCGCGTCGACGCGGTTCGACGTCGTGATCACCGACCTCCGGATGCCCGGCGCCGACGGGCTCGAGGTGGTCAAGGCGGTCGAGGAGAAGGGGGCGGGGACCGAGGTGATCCTGATCACCGCCCACGGCTCGGTCGAGTCGGCGGTCGAGGCGATGCGGCACGGCGCCTACCACTACGTGCTGAAGCCGTTCCTGAACGACGAGCTCCTCCTGCTGGTCGCCCGCGTGGCGCGGATCCGGAAGCTCGAGCGGGAGAACCGCTCGCTCCACGAGGACCTCGGGCGGCTCGAGGGGTTCGAGAACGTCATCGGCGCGTCGACGCCGATGGTCGAGGTGCTGAACGTCGTTCGGACCGTCGCGAAGACCGACGCCTCGATCCTGATCGAGGGAGAGAGCGGCACCGGCAAGGAGGTGATCGCGCGTTCGATCCACCGGAACTCCGAGCGTCGCGACGGTCCGTTCGTCGCGCTCTCGTGCGCGGCGCTCCCGGAGACCCTCCTCGAGGCCGAGCTGTTCGGGCACGAGGCCGGCGCGTTCACCGACGCGAAGAAGGCGCGGCACGGGCGGTTCGAGCTCGCCGACGGGGGCACGCTCTTCCTCGACGACGTCGACGACCTCGGCCTGCCGGTGCAGGTGAAGCTGCTCCGCGCGCTGCAGGAGCGCGTCATCGAACGGGTCGGCGGCGAGAAGCCGATCGGCGTCGACATCCGGGTCGTCACCGCGACGAAGAAGAACCTCGCCGAGCTGATGCAGGAGGGGAAGTTCCGCGAGGACCTCTTCTACCGGCTGAACGTCGTCCCCCTCCGGCTGCCGCCGCTCCGCGAGCGGGTGGAGGACGTCCCGCTCCTCGTCCACCACTTCGTCCGCCGGCTCCGGCCGCGGGACGAGTACGAGGTCCCGTCCGACGTGATGGACGCGCTCTGCCTCTACCCCTGGCCGGGGAACGTGCGCGAGCTCGAGAACTCGGTGGAGCGGGCCAGCGCGATGGCCGGCGACTCGCGGACCCTGAAGAAGGAGCACCTCCTGCTGCCGTCCCCGCGCTTCAAGAACGCGGCGCACGTCCCGGCCACCACGACCTTGAAGGAGGTCGTGCGCGCCGCCGAGATCGAGCACATCAAGCGGGTCCTGAAGACGACGGGGAACCACAAGGCGCAGGCGGCGGCGCTCCTCGGGATCAGCCGGAAGAACCTCTGGGAGAAGATGAAGGAGTACGAGTTCGGGAGCGACTGAGGTCGCCCCGCTCGCGCCTTTCGACCGGCCTTGAAGCGCGTCGTCCTCGCCTCCGACGTCCACCTCTCCCCCGCGCGCCCGGGGACGACCGAGTCGTTCCTCCGGTTCCTCCGCGAGCGCGTCGCGGGCGCGGACCGCCTGTGCGTCCTCGGCGACCTGTTCGACTTCTGGGTCGGCCGGCGGCAGCTCGGCGTCCCCGAGCTCGAGCCGGTCTGGGACGCGCTCACGGCCCTGAGCGCCGCGGGGACCGAGGTCGTCCTGTTCCACGGGAACCGGGACTTCCTCCTCGGCGGGCCCGAGGCGGCGCGCTGCGGCGGTCGGGTCACCGGCGAGGAGGAGGAGCAGGAGCTGTTCGGACGTCGGGTCCTCCTCCTCCACGGCGACTCCCTCTGCACCCTCGACGTCGACTACCAGAAGTCGAAGCGGCTCCTCCGCTCGTGGATCCCGCGGTTCCTGTCGTGGGCCCTGCCGCGCCCGGCCGCGTTCGCCCTGGCGAGGCGGGTCCGGAAGACCTCGTCCGACTCGGTCTCCCGGAAGTCCCCCGAGGAGATGGACCTCGTGGGCGACGCCGTCCGCGCCCGGTACGGCGAGGGGATCGACGCGATGGTCTGCGGGCACGTCCATGAGATCGGAAGAGCGTCG
>JBICIB010000770.1:0-5206 GCA_043101415.1 Planctomycetota bacterium JB042
GCCGGAGCCAGCCCGGCTCGGCGCCGCGCGACACGAGGCAGGAGAACTGCAGCGCGCCCTGGTGCAGCAGGGTCGGCCGGATCGCGTCGAACGGAAGGCCGTCGTCCCGCCGGTCGTACGTCGCGACGACCCGGTCCGCGCCGCGGCGGATCGACGTCGTCGTCCCCGCGAACGGCCCCTCCTCGGCCTCGAACTGCGCGCGCGTGGCGTACACCCGGAGCTCGATCCGCGCCGTCCCGCCTCCCCCGCGGCGGACGGCGAAGACGTCGCGACAGAACGCGTTCACGTCCTCCATCGTCCGCGCGATCTCCTCCGCCGCGGCCTCGCCGAGGTTCGTCCGGACGGTGTAGTTCCTCGACTTCACCTCCACGGCGTCCGACCACGCCGGCGGGGACTGGAGCGGATCGGGGACGAACCGACGCTCGTCCGCGAGCGCCTCCAGGCCGACGTCCGCGGCGAGGATCGCGTCGAGCACGCGGTCGTCGTCGAGCAGGCGGTCGAGCTCGGCGCGGGCCCGCTCGTCGTCGGTCAGCGCGACGCACCGGAGGAGGAGGTCGGCGGCGTTCACCGGCAGGCGCCGGCGCGCGCATCCCTCCGCCAGTTCGAGCAGTTCGTCGACCGCCCCGTCGACCGCGCGCGGGGCGGCCACCGGCGGGTCGTCCTCGTCGGGGTTCCCTCGAGAGGCGAACGCCGCGCGGCCGAGCAGGAGGAGCGCGACGAGGGTGCAGAGGAGACGGGCGAGCTTCGGACGGGACATGGCGACCTCCGGGGTGGAACTCCGTCGGGCGACGCGACGCCGGGGCGCCGGCGGTCACCCGGTCCGTGTTCAACGAGCCGGGAGGGCCGACCGAACGCGAGGGCGGCTCAAGCGAGCGGGGCGGGCGTCCGATGGGGTCGGCATGGGGACCGCGCGGAACTTCAGGGTCGAGGAGCGGCGGCAGGAGCGGACGCTCCGGCTCCTCCTCGGGGCGTGGTTCCTCCTCGCGCTCGGCGCGGGGCGCGTGACGGGACGGGCGCTCGAAGAGTTCGTGGCCCCCCACCACCACCAGCTCCGGATCGAGGAGCCGGGCTGGTCGCCTCCGTTCTTCGAGGACCGCGTCCACCGCTTCACGATCGCCTTCCTCGCGGTCGCGTACGTCCTGGCCCGACGGGCCCGGCGGGACGCCGACCGCCGCATCCTCCGGGCCGCCGGGGCCGCGCCGCTCCGAGACCCCCGCGCCGAGAACGTCGCGGCCGAGATGGCGATCGCGGCCGGGGTCCCGGCGCCTTCGCTGTACGTCGTCGAGGACCCGGCGCCGAACGCGTTCTCGGTCGGCGCCGGCGACGGCCGGGGCGCGATCGTCTGCACGCGAGCCCTCGTCGAGCTCGAGGACCGCGACGCGCTCTCCGCGATCCTCGCGCACGAGGTCGCCCACCTTCGGCACGGCGACGCGCGGCGGATGACGGTCCTGCTCGGACTGACCGGCGCGCTGCGGCTCGCGTCGGGGCTCGCCCTCGGCCCGCTCCGCGCGTTCTGGGAGGCCCGGCACGGCACCGAGGACGGTCCGGAGCGAGCGGTCCGCGTCGTCGACGGACCGTTCGCGCCTCGCCGCGCGACGGCGGCTCCGTCGACGGATCCGGGGCCGTCGCTCGCCGAGAGCCCCCCTCCGCCGCCGGTGTCGTTCGGCGCCAAGGCCGGATTGTTCGCGGCCGTCGTCCTCGCCGCGGTCGCCCTCCCGTTCGTCGCGGTGGCCGGATCGCTCGCCGTCGTCGGGCTGTGGTGGGTCGTCCTCTCCGTCTTTCCGCCGGCGGCGGTCCTCTGGGCGATCGTCGAGTCGTTCCGCGACGCGACCCCGCCCCGGCCGGCGTCGCCCCCGGAGGACGAACGGGGGGACGAGCCCCCCCCGCGGCGCGCCGGCCCGGAGCTCTTCTTCCTGGTCCCGGTCGGCCTCGTGACCGGCCCGGCGATCCTCGGGCTCGGCCTCCTCCTCCCTCTGGTCGGCGCGGTCGGGCGCGCGCTCGTCGCCCGGAACCGGGACCTCCGGGCGGACGTCGCCGCGGTCGAGCTGACCCGACACCCGGAGGCGCTCGTCGCCGCGCTGACCCTCGTCCGGGATCGCGCGCGATCGACCTCCCGGCTGCCGCGCTGGCTCGCCCCGATCACGTTCGGACCGCCCCGAGCCGACGAGGGCGGGGCGGAGACCTGGGCGAGGCTCACGTCGGGGGCGCCGCCGATGGGGGAGCGGATCCGCCGGGCCGAGGAGATGACGCTCCTCCCCGGCGCCCCGGTCGCGGCGACGACGATCGGGTAGCGGCCCGGCCGAGGGACGGATCGCGGAACGGTCCGGATCGCGCAAGTTCGGTCATGCGGACGGCGCGCCCGTCCTCCACCATGGGGCTCGAGAACGAGGACCCGAGGCGCGATCGGGCGGCCCGTCCGCGGCCGCGTCCCGCCTCGCCGCCGGAGGAGATCATGCTCGACGTCGAAGTCCGTTCCCTCGACCCCGTGCGCGTCGCCGCGATCCGTCACACCGGTCCGTACGTCGACCTCGGCCCGTGCTTCGAGCGCATCATGGGCTGGGCGTTCGGGAAGGGGATCGTCGGACCGGGGACGCGGTGCCTCGGCCTGTACCACGACAACCCGCGCGAGGTCCCGGCCGAGCGGCTCCGGTCGGCCGCCTGCGTCAGCGTGGGGCCCGACGTCGCCGCCGACCCTTCGGCGGGCGTCGAGGTGATCGAGGTCGAGGGCGGGGAGTACGCCGTCGCCACGCACGTCGGGCCGTACACGCAGCTCGAAGCCGCCTACGACGAGCTGTTCGGCCGGTGGCTCCCGGGGTCGGGCCGGACGCTGCGCGACCTCCCGTGCTACGAGGTCTATCTGAACGATCCCCGGGAGACGAAGCCGGAGGAGCTGCGGACCGCGATCCACCTCCCGCTCGCCTGACCCTCCGGGACGCCCGCGCGGTGTATCCTCGGTCGTCGAACGAAGGGCCGGGCACCCTCCGTCGCCGATCCGTTCCGTCGATCGAGGTCACCGATGATGCCGCACCCCCGCGTCCCCCACCTCCTGTTCGTCGCCTCCGTCGCGCTCGGCGCGACCCTGCCGACCCCCGCCGCGGTCTCCGGCGGGGACGGCGCGGCACCCGCCGCCGGCGCGCCGGCGCTCGAGCCGGCCGTCCGGCGTGCGCCCCCGCCGAAGTCGTTCGTCCGCCTGACCCGGGACGAGGACGGCGCTCCCGCGAAGCTGCAGACCGCCGTGGTCCGGTACGGCCCGGCCGACGACGCGGCGGACGACCTCCTGGTCGACCTCGTCGCGGCGGTGCACGTCGCGGACCGGAGGTACTACAAGGACCTCGACGAGCTGCTCGGCGAGTACGAGGCGCTCCTGTACGAACTCGTGAAGCCGGACGGGGCCGCGGTCCCCGACGGGCGCCCGGTCGAAGCCGCCGACCCGCTGTCGATGATCGTGTCGCTCGGCCTCGATCACCTCGGCCTCGCGTCGCAGACCGACCACATCGACTACACGCGCGACAACTTCGTCCACGCGGACCTGTCGCCGGCCGAGATGTGGGCGAAGGTCGAGGAGCGCGGGGACGACGCCCTCTCGCTCGCGCTCGGCGTGGTCGCCGACTCGATCCGCCAGCAGAACCGGATGGAGCGTCGGGTCGCGGCCGGGGAGGCGCCGGCGTCGCTCTCCTCCCTCCAGGACGTCGATCCGCTCGAGCTCCTCTTCGCGCCCGACGGAGCGATGCGCATGAAGCGGCTGTTCGCCGAGCAGCTCGCCGGCGCGGCGCTCGACGTCGGACTCGGCGAGACGCTCGACACGCTCCTGATCGACGATCGGAACGACGCGTGCATGCGCGTGTTCGAGCGGGAGCGGTCGAGAGGGACGCGGACGATCGGGATCTTCTACGGCGCCGCCCACATGCCGGACCTCGATCGCCGCCTGCGCGACGAGTTCGACCTCGTCCCGCGGAAGGTCGTCTGGGTCACCGCCTGGGACCTTCGCTGAGACGGTGCGCCCGAGACGAGCGCGCGGCCGGGGACCCGAGGGTCGCCGGCCGCGCGCCGTCGCGTCCGAGCGTTCCGCTCAGTGGTTGCCGACGAGGACCAGGATCTCTCCCTCCTCGCCGCGCAGCGACTCGAGCGCCTTGCCGAGGACGACGCCCCGCGTCGGGCTGGAGCCCGGCACGTACCGCATCGCGCAGCCCGGCGTGTTGGCGGTGGTCAGCAGGTCGCCGACCCGGATCGGGCCGGCCTCCGCCGTCACCCGGACCGGCACGCGTCCCTTGAGGGCGATCGGCGACCGCGGCAGCGCCGCGAGCCCGCGCTCGATCTCCGCCCGGCGGGACGCCCCGCGAGCCGGGGCGCCGGCCGCGCGCGCGGCCCGCTCCTGCCTCGTGAGCTCCGGGAAGTAGAGCTCGTCCGAGAAGCCGCCGCCGAGGATGATCCCCGGGTTCGTCGTCACGACGCCGACGACCGCCGGATCGACGCCGTGCGACGACGGCTCGACGCGGCCCGGCATCGTCGCGTCGTCGACGGCGACCACCACGGTCCCCGGCTCGAGCGAGTCGAGCGTCGGGAAGAACTCGGCGATGTCGAACGTCATGCTCCCGGCGAAGGTCGTCCCCATGTGCTCGAGGTCGCCGTTCTCGCGCACGCGCAGGAGCCCTTCGTCCGGGTTGTGCCTCACCTCGAACGTCGCGTCGACCCCGCTGTCGGAGTCGTCGTCGTCGTTGTCGATCAGGGCGACCATGCTGTCGGCCGTCGACACGCGCACGGAGTAGAAGTCGAGCAGGCCGATCCGCGCGCCGTTCTGCAGGCCGAGGAACTTCCAGTCGTCGTCGGTCAGGTCGAGATCGGCCGGGACGATCGTGCTCTGGAGCACCTCGAGCGTCCCGATCGAGTCGTCCTGGAGCTCCGCCGCGCCGACCGCCCCTCCGGCGAGCTCGTCCGCGCCGACCGAACCGGTGGCGAGGGAGTTCGCGGTGAGCGAGTCGTCGTCGACGTTCGCGTCGGTCACGGTGTCCGCCGCGACCTTCGCGCCGGTGACCGCGCCGTCCTGGATCGCCGCGGTGTCGACCGCGTCGGCCGCCACCTCGGCGGAGCCGGCCGCGTTCGACGCGAGCGATCCGGACGTCAGCCCGGCCACCGCGGCCGCGCCGATCGAGTCGTCCTGGAGCTCCGCGGCGAGGACCGCGCCGTCCGCGACCTTCGCCGCCGTGAC
>JBICIB010000771.1:0-4723 GCA_043101415.1 Planctomycetota bacterium JB042
CCGGCGCGCGGTGGCGGGGCTCCGGTACGGCGGACCGGCGCGGGACGTGGTCCTGGCGGTGAAGTTCTCCGGCCGGCGGGAGGGTCTGCGCGTCCTCGCCGAGGGGCTCGGCCGCGCCCTCGTCGAGACCGGGCTCGCGCGGCGCGTCTCGCTGGTGGTGCCGGTCCCGCTCCACCCGTGGCGCCGCCTCGGACGGGGGTTCGACCAGGCCGAGGAACTCGCCCGGCTGGTCGGCCGCGCGCTCGGGCTCCCGGTCGTCGCCGGGGCGCTCCGCCGGCGCCGCCTCACGTCGCCGCAGGCGCGGCGCGCGCCGGGGGAGCGGGCGGGGGCGATGGAGCGGGCGTTCGGGCGGGGGGCGCGGTCGCGGCGGGTGCGCGGCCGGGCGGTGCTGCTGATCGACGACGTGATGACCAGCGGGGCGACCGCCGACGCCGCGGCGGGGGCGCTGCTCGACGCCGGCGCGCGGGCGGTCTTCGTCGGCGTCGCCGCGACCTGACCTACTCGCCGGCCTTCTTCACCTCGTCGCGGAGGAAGTTCATGTCGTTGATGAACTGCTGGATCGACCGGCGGTCCTCGTCGGCGATCTCCGCGAACGCGACCTTCACCGCCGCGCCGTCCTCGTTGGCGACCGCCTCGACGATCGACGCCGCGATCTCGAAGTAGTACGCCTTCTTGAAGAGCGGGAGGCGGAACTTCGCCTTCAGCGCCGCCCCGGCCGGGAAGAACGAGGCCGGGTGCGCGACCTGGAGGGTCATGCTCTCCTCGGAGAGGTCGACGATCCGGCCGACCGCCGGCCCGCCGAGCGCCTTCTGCCGCTCGGCGTCGTCGAAGTGGAGCATGGCGCTGTTGCCGGCCGGCAGGTCGGTGGTCGCCTGGCCGAGGCTCTTCACGGCGTCCTGGTTCTCGTCGAACACCTGGATCACCTTCGTGAGCCCGAGCGAGTCGAGGACGTCGCGGACGAAGCCGGACGGCTGCGCGATGACGAGATCGCCGCCGAACTCCTTCATCATCTTGCGCGACTTCACGATCGCGCCGATCGCCGTGCTCATGATGAACTTCACCATGCGCATGTCGAGCACGATGCTCCGGATGCCGTTCGCCGCCAGCGACTCGACCTCCTCCAGGAAGGAGTTCACCACGAACGAGTCGAACTCGCCGCGCATGCCCAGGACGGCGACGTCGCCGTTGATCTCCCGTTCGATCTTCATCGTGTCTCCGCGCCTCGGTTCGTGCGGCCGGCACCGTTCCGGGCCTCCGACCGGTCACTCCGTCCGAACGGAACGTGCGGCCGGAAAGGTGATTCTGACGCTCCGTCGGGGGAGCGTCAAGCGGAGCCCCGTGCTTGTGACGTCCCGGTTCCGCCGATACGATCGCCCCGGAACCCCTCCTCGACCCCGTGTGGAGCGTGCCTTTCCGTGGGCTGGTTCGGACGCGGCAAGAACGACAAGCGTGAGCGGACGTCCCTGCGGCGGTCGCCGGGGATCGGGGATCCGACGCAGGTCCTGACCGGCGACGACCGGATCGACTCCCAGAAGGTCCGGATCCTCCTCGACACGATCGCCGAGCTGATCTCGACCGTCGACCACAAGGAGGTCCTGACCTCGATCGTCGACAACGCGATCGGGGTGGTGAAGGCCGAGCGGGGGATCCTCTTCCTGTTCGAGGACGGCGACCCGGAGCAGCCGCGGATCCAGGTGGCGCGGGACCACCGGGGGGTCGATCTCCGGTCCCCGATCCAGTACTCGACGACCGTGGTGCGCGACGTCTGCCGGACCGGCGAGTCGAAGACGTGGAAGGTCTCCTCCTCCCAGTCCGAGGCGGTCGACCTCTCCCAGTCGATCGTCGACATGAAGCTGACGTCGGTGATGTGCACCACGCTCCGGGTGAAGGAGCGGCGGCTCGGCGTGATCTACGTCGACTCGCGGGCGACCCAGCGCGAGTTCGACCGGGGCGACCTGCGGTTCTTCGACGCGCTCGCCGGCGCGCTGGCGGTCGCGGTCGAGAACGCCCGGCTGATCCGCGAGATCCTCGCCACCGAGCGGGTGAAGGAGCAGGTGAAGATCGCCCGCACGATCCAGGAGGGGCTGCTGCCGAACGACCCCGCCTCGATCGAAGGGTTCGACCTCGCCGGGTGGTCGCTGCCGGCCGAGGAGGCGCTCGGCGACTACTACGACTTCATCCCGCTGCGGGACGGCCGGTGGATCGTCGCGATCGGCGACGTCGCCGGCCACGGGATCGGCCCCGCGCTCCTGATGTCGAGCGCCCGCTCGATGCTCCACTCGCTGACCGACGGCCCGTTCGACCTCTCCGACGTCCTCGACCGGATGAACAAGCGGTTCGAGGCGGACACCGACGGCGGGATCTTCATGTCGCTGTTCGTCGCGGTCCTCGACCCGCGCGAGAAGTCGTTCGTCTACGCCAACGCGGGCCAGAACGCGCCGGCCCTCCTGAAGCGCGAGGGCGGGAAGGCGATCGAGCTCGAGCGGACCGGCGTCGCGCTCGGGATCGACGGCGGCGGCGGGTACGAGGTGAAGGGGCCGATCACGTTCGCGCCCGGGGAGATGCTCCTCCTCGCGACCGACGGCATCCTCGAGGCGCGCCGCGGCGACGACTTCTTCGGGAAGGACCGCCTGCAGGAGGCGGCCAGGAAGCACGGCGAACGGCCGGCGAAGGAGTGCATCCGCGCCGTCCACGAGGCCGTGCTCGAATACACCGGCGGCGAGCCGCCCGACGACGACCTCACCCTCGTCGTCGTCCGCGCGCTGTAGCGCGCCCGGGAGCCCCATGCACGAGATCGCGATCCGAGGCGCACGCGTCCTCCTGAACGACGGCCTCCGCGAGGTCGAGGTCGGCCTCGACGGCGGCGAGGTGACCGAGGTCGCCGAGGAGGTGGCGCCGGCGATGGTCGAGCACGAGGCGGACGGCGCGCTCCTCCTCCCCGGGCTGATCGACGACCACGTCCACTTCCGCGAGCCCGGCAAGGAGGAGAAGGAGGACTTCGCGACCGGGACGGCCGCGGCTGCGCACGGCGGCGTGACGACCGCGATCGAGATCCAGAACAACGCCCCGCTGATGATCTCGCGCGAGGCCGTCGAGGCGAAGCTCGCCCTCGTCCGGCCGAAGTCGCGGGTGAACGTCGGGGTGTACGGCTCGGCGAACCGCGCGTCGCAGGGGCGCCTCGCCGAGTTCGCCGACCTCGTCTTCGGGTTCAAGATCTTCCTCGCGCCGTCGCACGGCGACGAGGGGGTCGACACCGACGTGATGCTGTCGCTCCTCCTCGAGGAGGTCGCGCGGATCGGTTCGGTGGCGGTGATCCACGCCGAGGACCGGGCGATGATCGACGCGGGGATCGAGGCGCACGCCCGCGCCGGCGCCGCCGGCTGGAGCAAGGCGCGCTCGGCGGCGGCGGAGGTGAAGGCGGTCGAGCGGGCGATCCGCCTCTGCGAGCGGACCGGCTGCCGCATCCACCTGTTCCACCTCTCGTCCGCCGGCGCCGTCGACGCGGTCGCCGACGCGAAGGCGCGCGGCCTGCCGGTCACCGCCGCGACCTGCCCGCACTACGTCGTCTTCACCGAGGACGACACGGCGCGCGTGGGGGGGCTCCTGAAGTGCAACCCGTCGATCAAGTCGGCGGCCGACCGCGCCCGCCTGCGCGAGGGGCTCCGCGACGGGACGCTCGACGTGATCGAGACCGACCACGCGCCGCACCTCCCCGAGGAGAAGCGGGCGCCGTTCGAGACCAACCCGTCCGGCCTCTCTGGCGTCGACGTCTTCCTCCCCGTCCTCCTCCACCTCGTGAAGGAGGGG
The DNA here is from genome assembly GCA_043101415.1 of Planctomycetota bacterium JB042. Taxonomy (GTDB): domain Bacteria; phylum Planctomycetota; class B15-G4; order B15-G4; family JADJEK01; genus JAUIEL01. The sequence continues at coordinate 3,808 of JBICIB010000771.1, forward strand.
GTCCTGACCCTCGACACGCTGGTCGAGCGGGCGTGCCGCGCGCCGGCCCGCCTGTACGGCATCGAGCGGAAGGGGGAGATCGCGGCCGGAAGGGACGCGGACCTCGTGCTGGTCGACGACTCGCGGCCGTGGACCCCGACCGAGTCCGACTTCGAGTCGAAGGCGAAGCTCTCGCCGTGGGCCGGCTTCGAGTTCCCGGGCCGGGTGCTGAAGACGTTCGTGGGGGGGAAGGTCGTCTGGGAGGAGCGGGGGGACTGAGCTGCTACCGCGCGGGAGCGATCCGCTCGAGCTCCCGGCGGACGCCCGCCCGGCGGTCGTCGTACGCGTCCCCGAGCGCGGTCCAGATCGCCTCCGCCTCCTGGAGCAGGGACTCGGCCTCGTCGAGGCGCCCGAGTCGCGCGAGGCAGACGCCGAGTCCCGAGATCGACGCCGCGCCGAGCGGGGCGCCGTCCTCGAGCGCCGCCCGGGAGAGATCGACCGCCTCCCGGTAGAGCGGTTCGGCCTCTGCCCACCGGCCCATGAAGGCGAGGCAGTTCGCCTGGAGGTTGAGCGGCTGGACCAGACCCGCCGGGCGGTCCCGCAACGCGCGCCGCCACGCGGGGAGGGTGTCGGCGTGGATGGCGAGCGCCTCCTCGTGGCGCCCCAGCCGGGCGAGCAGGGAGGCGTGGTTGTCGCGCGCGATCCGGACCGGTTCGGAGCCCTCGCCGTGTCGGACGCGGGCCGCCTCGACGGAGCGGCCGGCGCACGCCTCCGCCTCCGAGAGGCGCCCTTGCGCGCCGTACAGCACGGCGAGCGAGTTCCATCGCCGAGCCCGCGCGTCGGCGGTGCGGATCGCGTCGAGGCCGTCCGCCAGGAGCGCCTCCGCCTCGTCGAGTCGGTGGCGCCGGTGGCGGTGCTCGGCGAGTCCCTCCTCGGC
>JBICIB010000772.1:0-6437 GCA_043101415.1 Planctomycetota bacterium JB042
CTCGCGGAGGAGGCGCCGCGCCGGTTCGGCGAGGAGCCGGTCGCCGACCTCCGCGTGCGCGCCTCGCGACTGGTCGGCGTCGACGTCGAGCCGGAGCTCTTCCCCCGCCTGCTCGACGACGTGCCGATCCTCGCGGTCGCGGCGGCGGCGGCGGAGGGGACGACGACGTTCCGCGGCGTGGGGGAGCTGCGCGTGAAGGAGAGCGACCGGGTCGAGTCGATCGCCGCGATGGTCCGCGCGTTCGGGGGGCGGGTCGAGACGACGGGTGACACGCTGGCGGTGCGGGGCGGGGCCCGCCTCTCGGCCGGCCGCGTCGACGCGCGGGACGACCACCGGATCGCGATGGCGGCGGCGATCCTCGCGGCGACCGCGCCCGGGGCCTCGCTCGTCGCCGGGGTCGACGTGACGGCGCAGTCGTACCCCGGCTTCGCGGCGGCGATGCGCGGGCTGGGGCTCGACGTCGAGGAGGTCAACGACGACGGAGCGGACCTCGCCCCGTCGGACCGGTGAGGTGGCGGACGAGCCGGGCCCGCAGCGCCTCCGCGACGATCCCGTCCGGGTCCGGCCCCGGTCCGTCGAGCGACGCGCTCCCCGTCTCCGGGTCGACGAGGAGCGTCCATCCGTCGGCGTGGATCCCGAACCGCGGCGGCGGCGCGGCGGCGTGGAGGTAGAGCGGCCTCCGGGCCGGCGGCGCGCCGAGCGAGCGGGGGACGAGGTCCCGGCCCTCGAACCCGGGCTCTCCCGCCTCGATCCCGATCCACGAGAGGAGGGTCGGGGCGACGTCGACGAGCGAGCACGGCCCGGCGACGCGGGTCGGCGGGAAACCGAGGTCGGCGGGGAGGAGGGTGAACCAGGGGACCCGCGCAAGAGCGTCGCCGGGCCCCCCTCCGTCCTCCGGCCCGCCGGCCGCCTCGCCGCCGATCCCCGCGACGACCAGCAGCGCGGCCTCGAGCCGTCCGCGTTCCAGGAGCTCCTCGAGCGCCGCCCGGACCGCGGCGTCGAGCGCCCGCAGGCGCCGGCGGGCGTCGTCCTCGTCCGCCCGGTCGGGCGCCGCGCGCGCCGCGTGGAGCCAGAGGAGGAACGGAGGGGCGAGCGCGTCGCTCTCCACGCTCCGGACCACCGCCTCGGCGAGCGCGCGCCCGTCGCCGACCGGTCCGGCGATGCGCTCGACGTGGCGGAAGCCGCGTTCCAACGCCGCGGGGACGTCCTCGGACGGGGCGGCGAGGACGGCGGCGGTCGCGTAGCCGCGCGTCGCGAGCCGCTCGGCGACCCCGGCGGCGGGGCGGGCGGCCGCGTCGGGGCGCGGCCAGCGCCCGGACAGGAGCGCTTCGAGCGATCGTCCGGGGTCGGTCGACGCGGCGAAGGTCCGATCGAAGACGAGGCCGTCCCGGGCGACCGTGTCGAGCGCGACGGCGTCCTCGATCGCCGCGCCGTGGGCGGTCGTCTCGCCGGCGCCGACGCCGCCGAGGGTGACGAGGACCACGCTGCGTCCGGCGAGGCGGCCGCGGACCGCGGCGACCGCCGCGTCGATCGCGCCGTCTCGGGGCGCCGCCTCCGTCCGTCCCCGCACGAGCGGACCGTCCACGACGACGGGGATCGGATCGGCGCCGTCGGGCGGCGGCGCGGCGTCGATCTCGAGGACGACGCGCGCTCCTCGGAAGAGGGAGAGGTCCGCGTCGAGCGCGAGAGGGGCGTCCGGCGGGACCCGTTCCCGCGCCAGGAGCATCCGTCCGCCGCCCGCCTCGAGGACGCGAACCGTGACGAAGGGGGGGCGGTCGCCCGGGCGGGGAGACGCGGCGCGGAGCGTCGCCGAGAATCGGGGAGAGCGGTCCGGCAGCTCGAGGCCGAATCCGACCCGCGTCCCTTCGACGAACCGGAACGCGCGGCCGTCGGCGAGGGCCTCGAGCGTCCGCGGCGCCGCGCTCGGTCCGAGCGCGGCGAGGCGTGCGGCCGGGACCTCGTCGACCAGGTCGATCTCGACGATCGGTCCGTCGGGGGCGGCGAGCGCGGCGACGTCGACCGCGCCGCGATCGAGCGCGCGGTCGAGGAGGAGGCCGCCGGCGCCGACGAGCAGCAGGCCGGCGGCGAGCCGCACCGGTCCGAACGCGCGGCGTCCGGTCACTCCTTCTCGAACCGGACCCCGTCGGTCGACCGCCAGATCCCGGAGAACGAGTCGAGGAGGAGCCGCCCGTCGTGCGCCCAGAGGGTCGCCGTCCGCGCGCGGTGGCCGTCGGGGTGGAGGACCAGCGTCCGCCCCTCCCGGCCGCACCACGCCGCGAGTTCGCGCAGGTCGTCGACTGGCGCCGGGCCGCAGTCGTCGAGGTCGTGCTCGGCGCGGAACGACTCGAGGAGGTCGAGGTCGTGGAAGATCGGGCAGAGCGGGACGCCGTCGGTCGCCGCGTCGTCGGCCAGCTCGACCGTCGCCGGCACGCCGGGCGCGCCCTTCCGTTCGAGCCGGTACAGGACGATCCCGTCCCGGAAGCCGAGGAACGGGAGGTCGCCGAGGCGTTCCCGCATCGCGTCGTCGACCACGTCCTGGTCGAGGTCCGGGAAGATCTCCTCCTCGCCGTCGTACGGCGTCCACGCGCCGTCCGCGTCGAGGAGCCGGTGCTCGAGCCGACCGGTCCGCTCGTCGAGATCGATCTTCAGGAACCGGGAGCTGCCGCCGGGGTCGGAGCAGAAGTAGATCGGGCTGCGGTCGTCGAGGAGCGCCCCGGCGAACCCCTCGAGCGCGCGCGCCTCGAGGTAGTCGGAGAGGTCGGTGACCGGTTCGATGGCGATCGACGGCGTGTCGATCCCGCGGCGGGCGAGCGCGGCCTCCTTCGCGGCCTCCTCGCCGGAGTAGAGGAGGACGACCAGGCCGGCCGGCTGGCTGCGGTCGAGCGAGTAGAGCGCCTGGCGGCGGCTGGAGAGGAACCAGTACGTCCGCGTCCCGGTCCGCGTCCGTCCGACCCGGAACTCCTCGAGGTAGCGGCCGACGACCTTGTCGAACGCCTCGCGCAGCGACTCGTGCCCCTTCTCGATGCGCGCCTCGCCGGCGGTCCAGTGCGCGACCGCCTGGCAGAGGCCGACGTCGGTCTTCACGAGCAGCTCCCCCTTCTCGGCGGTCCGTTCGTCCTCGACGCGCTTCAGCAGCGTGAGGGCGCGGGTCTTCGCGGACCGCCCGCGGTCGACGAGGAAGTACTCGCGTCCCTCGTGCAGGATGCGGATCCTTCGGTTGCGCACGGACCCTCCGGAGCGACGGGCTGAACCGAGAAGGCGCACGACGTCTCGCGCGCCACGACGAGAGGAGAGCATAACACGTGCGAGCGCCGTGTCACCGGCGAGGAGTCGACGAGGCGTCGTGCGCGGTCGCCTCGACGGGAGGCGAGGCGAGCCCCGCGAATCGCGCGCGCGAGGGGCGGAGCCCGAACAGCGCGAAGCAGACGAGCCCGGCGAGCGACGCCGCGAGGACGTTCATCTCGATGTCCTCGACGTCGTAGTAGCGGACCGGCGAGAGGCCCTGCTGCCACTCGTCGAACCAGCCGGCGAGGCCCGTCGCCACGAGCGCGACCGGGTACGGCCACGCGCCGCGCAGGTCGATCGCCGCGGCGCGCAGCGCGAGGAGGAACAGGATGCCGTACTCGAGGAAGTGGAACCGTTCGGACGGCGACGAGCGCGTCCGGAGCATCGCCGCCACGAAGAGGGCGAGGAACGGGGCGGTCCGGACGTAGACCCACGGGCTCCGGAGGCCGGCGCCGAAGACGAGCAGGTAGAGGAGGACGGCGGACGAGGCCCCGAACAGGACCTGGATCGTCTGCCACAGGTAGCCGCGCGAGCGGAGGAAGAGGGAGACCTCGAAGGCGACGTCGAGCGTCAGCGCGATGAACGCCACCCCGGCGAGGAACAGGAGCCAGGCGCGGAGACGGTCCCGCCCCTTCCCGCTCACCGGCTCGCCTCGAGGAGCGCCCGGATCTCGCGCCGGATCCGCTCCCGGCGGAAGAGGAAGACGACGACGTGGAACGGGAGCGCGACGAGCTCGAGCAGCGTCGCGAGGAGCAGGCTCAGGATCGCGGCGGTCGCGGCCATGCGGTCACCGGCCCGGGGCACGGCTCACCGGCCCGGGGCACGGCTCACCGGCCGGGGCTCTTCGCGCAGCGGAACCCGAGGTGCGCCTTGCGGGTCGACAGGCCGGGCGAGATCCAGCGGAACGTCGCCGAGACGCCGTCCGATCCGGCGTTGAAGTTCCCGCCCCGGATCACGACCTGGACCAGGTTGGAGTCGAGCGGGTCGAGGATCGGGTCGCCGTCCGAGGTCGTGGCGGTCCACTCCTCGACGTTCCCGGCCATGTCCAGCGCCCCGCACGGCGCGACGCCGCCCGGGAACGAGGCGATCGGCGCGGTCGTCCCGAGGGCGGCCTCGCGGTCGTTGCACGCGCCGGCCCGGTAGTCGTCCCCCCACGGATACCGCAGCCCCTTCGGCCCCCGCGCCGCGGCCTCCCACTCCTCCTCGGTCGGCAGGCGTTTCCCGGCCCACTGCGCGTAGGCGTACGCGTCGTTCCAGCTCACCCCGACGACGGGGTGGTCGCCCTGTCCGTCGGGGAAGTCGTACTCGCCGCGGTCGTCCTGCACCCAGAACCGAGGGAGGCGTTCGAGCCTTCCCTCCATGTCGAGGGTCGACCAGAAGACGTGGTAGTCGGCGTTCGTCACCTCGTGGCGGTCGAGGTAGAAGGTCCGCAGGTTCACGCGCTTCCCGCGCTTGCCGATCCCCTTCCGGGCCCAGCCGTCGTGCGGGCCGAAGGGGTACGTCCCGCCCTTGACGAGGACCATCCCCGGCGGGAGCCGCTCGCCTTCGTCGTCGAATCGCTCGGGCGCCTTCTCGCGTTCCACGCGCCGCCCCGCCTCGAGGTACGCCGCGTGCGCCGCGCCGTACCCGTCCGCGTCGTCGACGTGCATGAAGAGGGCGTCGTTCCAGACCTCGGCGAACTCGACGCCGCTCCGCAGCACCGGACCGAGCGCCTGCCGGAGACGGTCCTCGAGCGCGGCGAGGTCGGGGTCGGCGAGGCTCTCCAGGAGCGGCTCGGCGGTGATCCGGGCGAGGGGAGGGCCGAACGCGGCGTCGAGCGAGGTCGACGCCAGGGCGCCCTCGATCCATTCCTCGGCGAGGACGAGCCGCGCCGCCTTGGTCGGGGACTTCCCGCCGCGGCCGCTCCGCATCCGTTCGTGATACGTCTCGGCGTCGCCCCGGATCGCGTCGGCGATCTCCGCCACCGCCTCGTCCGGCCGGCCGACCAGCTCCGTCCAGGCCCGCTCCATGCGGAGGTACGTCTCCTCCAGGCGCGTCTCGGCGGCGGAGAGCGCCTTCGCCTTCGCCTCGTACTCGAGCTCGGCCTTCGTCTTCTTCCCGTCCTCCGGCGCGAGGAGGAGGAAGGCGGCGACGAGCGGGAGGCGCGCGAACGTCGGAAGGGGGACGGTCTTCATCGTGACCAGCATAAAGAGGTTCGGCGACGAGCGGGTCGGCTCGCGTTCGGCTTCCGTCCTCATACACTCCACGCATGGACGTCACGCTCGACACGCCGGTCGACGCGCTGAAGGGGGTCGGCCCGGCCCGCGCGGCGTCGCTCGCCCGGGCGGGGATCCTGCGCGTCGGCGACCTCCTCTACCTCGTCCCGGCGCGCTACCGCGAGCGGCTCGCGCCGGGTCCGATCGGCGGGCTCGTCGCGGCGACCGAGGCGGCGATCGTCGGAGAGGTCCGCGCGACCCGCGCCGGCCGCCGGTTCGCCCGGCCGTCGGTCTCGAAGGTGACGGTGGCGGACGAGAGCGGGGAGACCGACGTCCTCTTCTTCAACCAGCCGCACGCGTCCCGGGCGTTCCGGCGGGGGGACGTCTGCTTCTTCCAGGGGAAGGTCGTCGAGCGGAGCGGTCGGAAGAGCCTCGTGGCGGCGCACTGGGAGCGGGCCGAGGAGCTCCGGCGGACGACGATCGACGGCCCTCCGGCGCGGATCCCCCAGTACGAGCTCCCCGAGGGGGTCCCGCCGCGCCTCTTCCGGCGGCTCGTCGGCGAGGCGCTGCCGCTCGCGGGGGACCTCCCCGACTGGCGCGTCCGGGCGGGGCTCGCCGCCGACGGCCTGCTCGACCTCGCGGAGGCCGTGCGGGGGCTGCACCGGCCGTCCGCCGCGGCGTCCCTCGACGCGGCGCGGCGCCGCCTCGCGTACGAGGAGTTCTTCCGGGTCCTCCTGCCGCTGCTCCACCGGCGCGGCCGCCGTTCCGCCGGCCGGGCGATCGTCGGCGTCGAGGCGCACGCCGACGCCGTCGTGGCCGCGCTGCCGTTCGCGCCGACCGGCGCCCAGCGCCGCGCCGTCGACGAGATCCGGCGCGACCTCGCCGCGCCGGTCCGGATGCACCGATTGCTCCACGGCGACGTCGGGTCGGGGAAGACAGCGGTGGCGTGGACGGCGC
>JBICIB010000773.1:0-6572 GCA_043101415.1 Planctomycetota bacterium JB042
GTCCCGACGCGGTTCGAGCACCCCATGTAGAAGCCGTTCGCCACCGCGTGGGCCGGCTGCTCGAGCTTCCAGAGGTACTGCGACAGGCCGGCCCACGCGGTGGCGAACGGCTTCTACATGGGGTGCTCGAACCGCGTCGGGACGGAGGCGCCCTGGGGGATCGGGAAGTTCTACGGCACGAGCTACTTCGTCGACCCGCGCGGCGAGTTCCTCGCCGAGGCTTCGGAGGACCGGGACGAGCTGATCACGGCGGAGATGGACCTGGAGAAGATCGAGGAGGTCCGCCGGACGTGGCAGTTCTATCGGGACCGCCGGCCGGAGACGTACGAAGAACTCTGCGACCTCCTCTGAGCGCGTGAGCTGGTTCGGGGTCGTGACCGGGCCCGTGCCCGTACCCGAAGCCTCGCGCGTCGAGAAGGCGCCGACTCGAGTTCCCGGGTCACGACTCGGTCGACGTCGATGAGTTCGCCCGCGCCGGTTCAGCCGGGGACCGGACGCCGGGGAACGGGAGAGCGAGGGGGAACCGGGTCGCGGAGAACCGGAAAGCCGGAAGACCGGAGAACGGGGACCGGAAGACCGGACACCGGACACCGGGTCGCGCGTCGACCCGGCGCCCGCTCCCGTCCTCCCGGCTCTCCGGTCACCCGGCTTTCCGTGACCCGGTCCTCCTCTCCCTCTCCCGTTCCCCGGTGTCCGGTCCCCGAAGTCTCGCGCGCCGAGAAGGCGCCGACTCGAGTTCCCGGGTCACGACTCGGTCGACGTCGATGAGTTCGCCCGCGCCGGTTCGCCAGGCACGGTCACGGGCACGGCCCCCCCCCTGAGTCCCCCGCGCCGTCTGGTGAGCACCGCCGAAACGTGCGATGATCTCGAGGGGCGCGGGGACGGAGGAATGCCGTGATCAGCCTGCCGCTCGTTCTGTCGATCCTCACGTTCGCTCCGACGGACGCCCGCTTCCTCGGCGCCGGCGGCGGTCCGCTGGGTGCGCCGGCCGGCTTCGGGCCGTGCATCCCTCCCGCCGAGCGCGCGGAGATCGCCCGCCGACTCGCCGCCTCCACCGTTCCCGTCCCGGTCCAGGCGAGCGCGAGCCCGCTGTTGCCGACGCACTCGCTCGGGGGGAACCACGACGAGGACGTCCACCCGGGATCGTTCGTCGACCTCGACCCGGCTCCGTTCGCGTACCACGACTTCGCGTGCGGCGACTTCAGCCGCGACACGCACGGCGGGCACGACATCGGGCTCCGGAGCTTCGACGAGCAGGCGATCGGCGTCGCCGTCTTCGCCGTCCGCCCCGGCGTGGTGAAGGTCGCGCAGGACGGGTTCCCCGACATGAACACGGCCGGCGGATCGGGCGGGAACTTCGTCATCGTCGACCACGGCGGCGGCGAGGAGGGGTGGTACTTCCACCTGAGGAACGGGAGCGTCGCGGTGTCGGTCGGCCAGGGCGTGGTCGCCGGCCAGCCGCTCGGGCTCGCCGCGTCGTCCGGGAACAGCTACGGCCCCCACCTCCACTTCGAGATCCAGCGGCACGGCGCGCCGCGCGAGCCCTCGGCCGGCCCGTGCCGTCCCGGCCCGTCCGACTGGGCGCGGCAGGACCCGCTCGACCTCCAGACGGCGGTCACCGACGTCGGGGTCACCGCGACCGACCTCTGGACCGTCCCCGGCCTGCCGTTCCGCTGGCCGACCGACAGCCACCTCGCGTTCACCGACGGCGCGCTCTGGATCTGGGCGCAGGGGCGGAACCTCCCCGCCGGCACGAAGTGGAAGATGCGGTTCGTCCGGCCGAACGGGACGCTCTCGTTCGAGTCGGCGACGTTCGACTTCGGGAACCCGTTCTGGCGCGAGTTCGGGGTCTGGACCTCGTGGTACGTCGGGGAGATGCACTCGATCGCCGGCACCTGGACGATCGAGTGGTGGTTCGACGGCGCGCCCGCGATCGCCGTCCCGGTCGAGGTCTTCCCGACGAAGAACCCGTCGTTCAACCGGCCGCCCGAGCCGGTGACCGTCGCGTTCGATCCGGCGACGCCGTCGCCGCACGGGGCGCTGTTCGCGCGGGTCGCCGGCCCGGTCGCCCTCGACGACCTCGACGGGGACGTCGTCCGGTTCCACTGGGTCTGGCGCGTGAACGGCAACGTCGTCCGCGACGTGACGACCGCCGGCCGCGCGGACGCGATCCCGCAAGGGAGCTTCGCCGTCGGCGACACCGTCCTCTGCACGGTGACGCCGAGCGACGGGGCGGCGAGCGCCGCGCCGGCGCAGACGACGGCGGTGGTCGCGCCGGATCCGTGGACGAACCTCGGCCTGGCGACGTTCGGCCTGGCCGGCGTTCCGTACCTCGCCGGGAGCGGGACGCTCGCCGCGGGGAGCCCGGGCGCCCTCGACGTCGCGCAGGCCCGCCCGAACGCCCCGTCCCTCCTGTTCGTCGCCCTCGCCGCGAACCCGGTCCCCGCGCTCGGCGGGACGCTCGTCCCGAACCCGATCGTCCTCCAGCTCCCGTTCACCACCGACGGCCAGGGCGCGTTCCACCTCCCGTTCCTCTTCCCGCCCGGCGTCCCGAGCGGGACCACCCTGGCGATGCAGGCCTGGACCGCCGACCCGACGACCGCCGGCGGCGCGAGCGCCACGAACGGGGTGATCGGGCTGACGCCGTAAGTCGGTGCCGAGACTCGACCGCCGACGAATCCGCGCGAGAATCCTCCACGAAACTGACGGGTCGCCGGGCCCTCCTCCGTTCGCGGGGATCGATCCATCCGATCCTTCCTTCCGCATCGAGGAGAACCCATGCATTCCGTCTTCATCCGGGCCGGCGCCGCGCTCGCCGCGTTCGCCCTCCTGACCTCCCTCTCCCCCGCGCGGACGCCCCTCGGCTCCGCGTTCACCTACCAGGGAGAGATCCGCCAGAACGACATCGTGCTCGACCAGCCGGCCGACTTCGTCTTCGACCTCTACGGCCAGGCCGCCGGCGGGACGTCGCTCGGGACGAACGCCCGCCCGAACGTCCCGATCGAGCGCGGCGTGTTCACCGTCGAGCTCGACTTCGGCGCGACCGCCTTCCAGGGGGACGAGCGCTGGCTCGGGATCCGAGTCCGCGCGCCGGCCGGGAGCGGCTCCTACACCGCGCTGAATCCGCGCGTGAAGCTGACCGCCGCCCCCCACGCGCAGTTCGCGATCGCGGCGGCGACGGCGAAGGACGCGCAGCAGCTCGACGGCAGCCCGGCCGGCGCGTTCGTGCTGAAGAACGAGGCGAGCACGGTCACGTCCGCGATGATCGTGAACGGAACGGTCACCGCGGCCGACCTCGGCGTCGATGTCGTGTCGTCCCTCGACGGCGTCGCGAACGACGGCGGGAACATCGACCTCGTCGCCGGCGCGAACGTCTCGATCGTCCCGAACGACGCCGCGAACACGATCACCATCGCCGCCTCGAACGACGGCGGGGACGCGGCGTCCGTCGGCGGACTCGGCGCCGCGCAGTTCCTCCGCTCGGACGTCGCCGACACGATCGCCGGGAACACCGTCTGGACGGTCTCGGGCGGCTCGCCGAACGCGTTGACCATCGGCGGCGGCAACCTCGAGCTGAACCTCGGCGACTCGTCCGCGGACGAAGTCGCGGTGAACGGGGGGTTCTCGACGACCGGGCCGAACACGCTCGGCGACGCGATCTCCGACCTCACGACCGTCAACGGCGACCTCGACGTGACCGACGCGCTGACCGTCGCCGGCCAGACGAAGGTGAACGGCGGCGACGGCCTCTTCCTGCTCGCCGACAACGCGAGCGGCATCTCGACCCTCTTCTTCCAGGACCAGGCCGACCAGAACCTCTCCCTGATCCGGTGGCAGGAGTCGGACGACCGGTTCCTGATCGGCGGCGGCATCCAACTGATCGGCCCGATCCGGTCGGGGACGAGCGGCGTCACCACCGACTTCGGGTCGTTCGGCTCGTCGACGTTCCCGAACGCGAACGAGATCGCAGACATCGACGACGTCTTCGTCACCGACGACCTCGCCCTCGGCGGCGACCTCGTCGTCGGGACGAGCTCCTCGAACTCCACCAGCTCCACGATCTACTTCAACGACCCCGGCTTCAGCGGCACGCCACACCTCTCCTCCCACGCGACGTCGATCGGGTGGGACGAGGCGACGCCCTCCACGCTCGCCGCCTGCTCCGGCCCGACCGGCGCGATCGCGTCGGCGATGGTGTTCAACATGGACGACGGATCGTCCAGCGGCTGGGCGTTCACGAACGGCACCGACGTCGAGTTCGTGGTCGACGACATCGGAATCGTCGCCGCGGACAACACCATCCACGCGAGCGGCGGGTGCGACCTCGCCGAGACGTTCCTCGGCGACGCCGGCCTCGCGCCGGGGACGCTGGTGCGCGCCGACCCGAACGCGGCCGAGGCGGTCGTCCCGACGTCCGTCGCGTACGACCCGGCGCTCGTCGGCGTCGTCTCGTCGAAGCCGGCGTTCGTGATGAGCGGCCCGACCGCCGACGCGCTCCCGACGATCCGAGAGCTCGACGAGACCCGCGCCCTCCGCGCGACGTCCGAGGACCTCGAGCTCGAGGCGCGCGCGCAGGCGCTCGAGGACGCCGTCGACACGTGGACGCGCGGCGACGTCCCGGTCGCCCTCGTCGGCCGCGTGCCGGTCCTGACCGTCGGCCCGGTGAAGGCCGGCGAGCCGCTCACCTCGAGCGACGTCGCCGGACACGCCCTGGCGATGCGGAAGGCCGGCCCGTCGATCGGGATCGCCCTCGAGTCGAAGGGCGCGGCGGGACGCGGCGCGGTCCTCGTGCTCGTCCAGCCGGGGTGGCGGGCGCCCCTCGCCGCCGCGGACGAGGTCGACGCGGTCGCGGCCGAGCGCGAGCCGTTCGTCGAGTCGGACGGCGTCGACCCCGCGTTCGTCCGGACGATCGAGGAGCGGGTCCTCGCGCGACTCGACGCGCGTTCCGTCCAGTCCGACCACGCGCTCGCCGTCGGCGGGCGGGACGGGCGCGCCGGATCGGACGCTCGATCGGGACGCTCCGGCGGCGAGGAGGTCGTCCGGCTGGAGAAGGAGGCGTGGGGCGACTTCGACGCGGACGGGCGGGACGACGTGATCGTCCTGAACCCCGGCGCGCCGGCGCGCCTCTATCGGAACCTCGGCGACGGGCGCTTCCAGGACGTCACCCGGACCGCGCGGCTCGGCGACACCGATGGCGCCCGGACCGCGCTCTGGCACGACGTCGACGGGGACGACCGGCCGGACCTCCTGCTGGTGCTCGCCGACGGCGCCGCGCGGCTCCTCCGCGGCAACGGCGCGGGGCAGTTCGACGACGCGACCGCCGCGCTCGGCCTCGACTTCGGCAAGCCGATCGTCGCCGCGGCGTTCCTCGACCACGACCACGACGGCCGCCCGGACCTGAAGGTCGAGCTCGCCGACGGACGGCTGCTCCTCCACCACCACCTCGGCGGGATGCGGTTCGAGACGGTCGAGCTCCGCCCGGCGTCCTCTCCCTCCGCCGGCCCGGCCGACGACCGCGTCGCCGAGCTCGAGGCGCGCCTCGCCCGGATGGAGACGCTCCTCCGCGCGACCGGGTCCGCCGACGCCGCGACCGAGGGGAGCGAGCGATGAGGCGCCGGACGATCCTGAGGTCCGTCGCGCTCGTCGCCGCCCTCGCCGGCGGGACGGCGGCGTCCGCGCAGGTCGGCGGCGGCTTCGAGCTGACCTGGTCGACCGTCGACGCCGGCGGCGCGAAGCAGTCCGGCGGGTCGTTCGCCCTCGTCGCGGCGAGCGGCCAGGCGGAGGCGTCGCTCTCGACCGGCGGGATCTACGCCCACGACGGCGGGTTCGCGCCCGGCGTCTGCGGCGGGACGGTGACGCCGTACGGCTCCGGCTGCCCGGGGACCGGCGGCTTCGTCCCGCAGCTCGTGGTGCGGGGGTGCCCGGCGAACGGCTACGGCGAGTCGATCGAGATCTCGGGCGGGCTCCCGGGCGCGCCGGCGTTCCTGTTCATCGGGTTCGGGAAGGCGGCGCTCCCGATGGGCGGCGGCTGCACGCTGAACGTCTTCCCGCTCTTCCCGGCGACGATCGGGCCGCTGCCGCTGATCGGGGCGGGGCCGGGGAACGGCGCGTTCGCCCTCCCCGTCACCGTCCCGACCTCGGTGCCGTCGGTGATCCTGCCGGTGACGCTGCAGGCGTTCGTCACCGACCCCGGGGCGCCGGGCGGCACCGGGTTCTCGAACTCGAACGGCGTCGAGCTGATCCACGCCTGACCCCACGACGCGACGGGCGGCGCTCCCTCCGCGGGGGTGTCGCCCGTCCTACGCTCCGATCGTGACCGCCAGGCCCGACGTGACGACGACCCCCGCCGGGTTCCACGGGGCCGCGGCGTCAGAGACGAGCCACGAGTGGAGGACGGTCCCGCCGATCAGCACCGGGAGATCGGGGACGCCGATCGGCGTCACGGCGCCGCCGGCCGGCGAGGTTACGACCGGCACGAGCCCCTCGAGCGACGTGGAGAGCACGCACCCCGGCCCCGCCCCCGCCGTCGAGAGGTCGAGCGGCAGCGGCGCGCCGAGCCGCGCGTCGAACGC
>JBICIB010000774.1:0-5887 GCA_043101415.1 Planctomycetota bacterium JB042
GTCATGCGCATCCTCGACCCGGAGCGCGGGCTCGTGTCGCTGGTGGAGCTCGGCTTCGACCCCGGCGACAACGCCCGCTTCCGGTCGATCATCCGCCGCCCGAACGGCATCTTCCTCGTCACCGGCCCGACCGGGTCCGGGAAGACGACGTCGCTGTACGCGGCGCTGAAGGAGCTGAACCGGCCGGACGTGAAGATCATCACCGCCGAGGACCCGGTCGAGTACCAGCTCGAGGGGATCAACCAGTGCCAGGTCCGCTCGTCGATCGGGCTCGACTTCGCGCGCATCCTCCGGGCGATGCTCCGCCAGGCGCCGAACATCATCCTCGTCGGCGAGATCCGCGACCGCGAGACGGCGGAGATCGCGATCCAGGCCGCGCTGACCGGCCACCTCGTCTTCTCGACGCTCCACACCAACGACGCGCCGTCCGCGCTGACCCGTCTGATCGACATGGGGATCAAGCCGTTCCTCGTGGCGGCCTCGATCCAGGCGGTGATGGCGCAGCGGCTGATCCGCGTCCTCTGCCCGGAGTGCAAGCAGCCGTACACCCCCGAGGAGAGCGAGCTGCGGGCGGTCGGACTGAACCCGGAGGACGTCGCGGGGAAGACGCTCTACCAGCCGAACGGCTGCGGTTCGTGCGAGCGGACCGGCTACCGCGGCCGGCGCGGCGTGTACGAGCTGATGGAGATGGACTCCGGCCTCCGCGAGATGGTCTTCGCGGGGCAGACCGCCGGGAAGATCCGCGAGCGCGCGCGGGTGACCGGCAAGATGACCACGCTCCTCGAGGACGGCGTCCGGAAGGTGACCGGCGGCCTGACCACCATCCCCGAGATCCTGCGCATCGCGCACTCCCTGGAGTGACCCCGTGACGGTCGAACTCGACAAGCTGCTCCTGACCGTCGTCGAGACCGGCGGCTCCGACCTGCACCTGACGGTCGGTCGCCCGCCCGTGGTCCGCATGCACGGCCGCATGCGCTCGCTGAACCTCCCCGACCTCTCGCCCGCCGACACCGAGAAGCTGGTCGGCGACCTGTCGCAGGAGGAGAACCTGAAGGAGCTCCGCGAGGTCGGCAGCTCCGACTTCGCGATCGCGTACCAGGACAAGGCGCGGTTCCGCGTGTCGATCTTCCGGCAGAAGGGGCACGTCGGGGCGGCGCTCCGGCTGATCCCGAACGACCTGCTGACGTTCGATCAGATCGGGCTGCCGCCGAAGGTGAAGGAGCTGCTGAACCACCCGCGCGGGCTGATCCTCGTCACCGGGCCGACCGGGTCGGGCAAGACGACGACGCTCGCGACGATGCTCGACTACATCAACGAGTCGTTCGACCGGCACATCATCACTATCGAGGACCCGATCGAGTACTACCACCCGCACAAGAAGAGCGTGGTGATGCAGCGCGAGGTCGGGCACGACGTGTCGACGTTCGCGGAGGCGCTCCGCCGCGCGCTCCGCCAGGACCCGGACGTCATCCTGCTCGGCGAGATGCGCGACACCGAGACGATCTCGACCGCGATCACGGCCGCGGAGACCGGCCACCTCGTCTTCGGCACGCTGCACACCACCGGGTCGGCCCGGACCGTCGACCGGATCATCGACTCGTTCCCGCACGAGCAGCAGGAGCAGATCCGCGCCCAGCTCGCGGTCTCGCTGGTGGCGGTCATCTCGCAGGTCCTGATGCCGCGGGCCGACGGGAAGGGGCGGGTCGCCGCGTTCGAGATCCTGATCTCGACCTCCGCGGTCGAGAACCACATCCGGAAGAACGAGACGTTCAAGATCCCGTCGGTGATCCAGACCTCCCGGAAGCTCGGGATGGTCCGCCTCGACGACCACCTGGTCGAGCTGGTCCATGCCGGGGCGATCACGAAGGCGACCGCCTTCGAGTACTGCATGAGCCGCGCCGACCTCGCGCTCAAGCTCGGCGACGAGCAGGAGGGCTGACGGAGATGGCGCAGCGAAAGCTCCTCGGCCAGATCCTGAAGGAGATGCGGGCCGTCACCGAGGGCCACGTGCAGGAGGCGCTGATGGAGCAGCGCCAGAAGGGGGGCGCGATCGGCGAGGTCCTGGTCGGGCTCGGCGCGATCACGCGCGAGCAGCTCGCGAAGGCGCTCGGCGTCCAGGCCGGGATGGAGGTCGTCGACCTCGACGCGACGGAGATCCCGGGCGACGTGGTCGATCGGATCGACGCGACCACCGCGTCGCTCCTGCGCGTGATGCCGTGCCGGCTGCAGGGGAACGTCCTGACCGTCGCCCTCGCCGACCCGCTGAACGCGAGCGCGCTCGACGAGCTGCACTTCCTCTCCGGCTGCGAGGTGAAGGGGGCGATCGCCGACGGCGAGGCGATCGGGCGGGCGCTGAAGAAGTACTACGGCGCCGACAGCCTGAAGCAGGGGATGGGGAGCGCGGTCGAGGAGATCAAGAAGGAGGCGGCGAAGGGCGGCCTCGACCTCGAGGACAAGAACGCGATGGCGCACGCCGCGCCGGTCGTGAAGCTCCTGAACTACATCCTCTACCAGGCGATCCGGGACCGCGCCTCCGACATCCACCTCGAGCCGTTCGGGAGCGAGTTCAAGGTCCGGTACCGCGTCGACGGCGTGCTGTACGAGATGGACCCGCCGCCGGTGGCGCTCGCGATCCCGCTCATCTCGCGCGTCAAGGTCATGTCGAACCTCGACATCGCCGAGACGCGCGTCCCGCAGGACGGCCGGATCGAGCTCGCGATCGGCGGCCGCCCGGTCGACCTCCGCGTGTCGACGCTCCCGACCGTGAACGGCGAGTCGTGCGTGATGCGCGTCCTCGACCGGAGCGTCGTCCAGCTCGACCTCGAGAACGTCGGGCTGCGCGGCGAGGAGCTGAAGGCGGTCCGGTCGCTCGCGGCGCTGCCGAACGGGATCGTCCTCGTGACCGGGCCGACCGGCTCCGGCAAGACGACGACCCTCTACTCGGTGCTGCAGGAGGTGAACTCGGTCGACGCGAAGATCATCACGACCGAGGACCCGGTCGAATACGACCTCGACGGCATCGTCCAGGTCCCGATCAACGACGAGATCGACGTCACCTACGCGCGGTGCCTCCGGACGATCCTCCGCCAGGACCCGGACATCATCCTGGTCGGCGAGATCCGCGACCGCGAGACCGCCCAGATCGCCGTCGAGGCGGCGCTCACCGGCCACCTCGTCTTCTCGACGCTCCACACCAACGACGCGCCGTCGGCGGTGATGCGGCTCGTCGACATCGGCGTCGAGCCGTTCCTGATCGGCGCGACCCTCGAGGCGGTCGTGGCCCAGCGCCTGGTCCGGAAGATCTGCCGCGACTGCCGCGAGCACTACGAGCCCGACCCCGAGCTCCTGCGCGAGCTCGACCTCGACCCGGGGGCGATCGGGGAGAAGCGGTTCTCGTACGGCAAGGGGTGCGAGAACTGCAACTACTCCGGGTTCAAGGGGCGGATCGCGGTGTTCGAGATCATGCGCGTGACCGAGCGGGTCAAGAACGCCGTGATCGACCGCGCCTCGTCGACGCAGCTCCGGTCGCTCGCCCTCGAGGAGGGGATGCGGCCGCTGCGCTCGTCGGCCCTGTTGGCGATCTTCGACGGCCTGACCACGGTCGAAGAGGTGCTCCGCGAGACCGTGGTCGAGAGGTGATCCCGAGACGGGAGTCCGACTGATGCCGGCAAAGATCGAACGGAAGAAGCCGAAGACCGCGACGGTCAAGTCGACCGGCGGCGGAGCGCCGACGGCGGCGACCGAGAAGAAGCCGCTGTTCGGCGGCGGCGTGTCGGCGAAGAAGCTGACCCAGTTCACGACCCAGCTCTCGATCCTGCAGAGCGCGGGGATCACGATCGTCCGGTCGCTCGGGATCTGCGAGGGGCAGCTCCGGCCGGGGCCGCTGAAGAACGTCGTCGGCGCGGTGAAGGACGACGTCGAGGGGGGCGCGTCGCTGTCGGAGGCGCTCGGCAAGTACCCGCACGTCTTCGACCGGCTCTACGTCAACATGGTCCGCGCGGGGGAGACGGGCGGCATCCTCGACCAGATCCTGAACCGCCTCGCCGACTTCGCCGAGAAGACCGAGAAGATCAAGTCGAAGATCAAGGAGGCGCTCGCCTACCCGGTCGTCGTGCTCCTCTTCGCGCTCGGCGTGCTGACGTTCGTGATGCTCGTGATCGTCCCGCGCTTCGAGGACATCTTCAAGCAGTTCGGGCAGGAGCTGCCGGCGATCACCCAGCTCCTGATCGACTTCTCGCGCTTCATGGCGACGCGGTGGTACGTCGTCTTCGGCGCGCCGATCCTGCTGTTCTTCCTCTACCGGGACCTCCTCCGGGTGCCGAAGTTCCGGTTCGCGGTCGACAAGCTGAAGCTCCGGACGCCGATCGCCGGGACGCTGATCGAGAAGACGATCATCGCGCGGTTCTCGCGGACGCTCGGCACGCTGCTGAACTCCGGCGTGCCGATCCTGGAGGCGCTCGAGATCGTGCAGGCGTCGATCCCGAACACCGTCCTCGCGGCCGCGGTCGCGGACGTGCGCGCCAGCGTGCGCGAGGGCGAGACGATGGCCGGCCCGCTCCTCGAGTCGAGGATCTTCGACGACCTCGTCGTGAACATGATCGACGTCGGCGAGGCGACGGGCTCGCTCGACCAGATGCTCCTGAAGATCGCGGACACGTACGAGGACGAGGTCGACACGCAGGTCGGGACGCTGTTCAAGCTGATGGAGCCGATCCTCCTCCTCCTCCTGGCCGGGATCGTCGGCTTCATCGTGGTGGCGCTCTTCCTGCCGATCCTCAAGGTCATGGACAACTTCTCGAAGTGAGGTGATCGCTGTCCCTCCGGACGCGCCTGCTGTTCGGGATCGTCCTGGTCAACCTGGCCGCGTTCAGCCTGCTGGCGTTCGCGGTCGCGCGGGACGCCGAGCGACGTGACGCCGCCCGCTCCCAGGCCGAGGGGCGCGTCCGGGACGTCGTCGTGGAGTTCGGCAAGACGATCTTCGCGTCGTTCTTCGCCGACCTCGACTTCGCGCGCCTCTCGCTGAAGCAGCTCCTCGAGAAGGAGTTCTGGGAGCTCGCGGTCGACGCGTACATCACCGACTTCGCGACCGACGTGGCCGGGAAGGTCCTCTCCGGCGACATCGGGATCAACCCGCTCGGCGCGTACGACGACGAGTCGGCCGAGCTCCGCGCCGACAACCTCGACCTGCTGGTCGCGGCGTACGACACCGAGCGGGTGCAGCGGCGCGGCGACGTGATCGCGATCCCGCTCCACTCGCGGCGCGGCGCCCAGCGGCAGCGGTGGGGGGCGGCGTACATCCGGCTCGCGATCCCCGCCCTCCCCGCCCTCCCGCGCGGGACCGACGTCGCCACGGTGGCGGTGATCCTCGCGGTCTCGTCCTCGGTCGTCGTCGGCTTCGTCTTCCTCCTGCTCCACCTCCTGGTGCTGAACCCGCTGTCGCGCATCTCCGAGGCGGCGACGCGGGTGTCCGCGGGGCGGTTCGACGTGCCGGTCGAGAAGACCGGGCGCCACGACGAGATCGACGACCTGATCGATTCGTTCAACGCGATGATGGGGGAGATCGGCCAGAAGCGGGAGGCGCTCGAGCGGCGGGTCGAGGAGATGGTGCGGAAGATGCGGCTGACCGAGCAGCGGCTCGTGCTGACCGACCGCCTCGCCGCGATGGGGACGCTCGCGGCGGGGATCGCGCACGAGATCAACAACCCGCTCGGGGGGATGCTGAACGCGGTCCAGGCGATGAAGCGGCGCGGCGGGCTCTCCGAGCGGAACGAGCGGTACCTCACGCTGGTCGAGGACGGCCTCTCGCGGATCCGCGACGTCACCCAGCGCGTGCTCCGGTTCGGACCGAACCGGTCCGGCGCCGAGTCGGCCTCCCTCCACGAGATCG
>JBICIB010000775.1:0-3472 GCA_043101415.1 Planctomycetota bacterium JB042
GGGAGGAGATCGACCCGCTGGTGGTCGACTGGGATCGCGGCGACCCGCTGCTGCGGCACGTCGGGTTCGAGGGACTGCTCGTCGTGCTGGCGCGGCCCCTCGAAGCGCTCGGCGCCGCGACCGCGCCCCCCGACGTCCTGGTCCGGACGACCGCGGGCCCGCAGCTCGGCCGGGTCGGGCGGCGAGAGCGGAGCGTCGTCGCCTGGGCGAGCGGCCTCGTCGAGAGCAACCTGGCGCTGTGCCCGGCGTTCCCGCTCCGGGTCCGTAACCTCCTCGGCGCGCGCCTCGGCGGGGTCGACGGCGAGGCGCACGAGGCCGCGGCGCCGTTGCGGATCCCGGCCGGTCTCGGGCGGGGGGCGGGGACCGTCGACCTCGAGGTGGAGGGGCCGGACGGCGCGACGCGGTCGGCGCGGCTCTGGGCGCGGGAGGAGTTCCTCTGGACCGGCGGGAGCGCGCCGGGGTTCTACGCGGCGCGCGCGACGACGGCCGACGGGATCTCGACGAGTCGCGTCTTCGGGCGGAGCCTCCTCGCCCGCGACGAGACCGTGCTCCCCGCGCGGACCCCCGACCGTTCGGAGCTGGCCGCACGAGGCGCCGCGGTCACTCCGGCGGCTCGGTTCGTCTCCGAGCGGCCCGTCGGGCGCGACCTCGTCCTGATCGCAGCCGTCCTCCTGGCGTGCGAATTGTTCGTGGCGGCCGGTGTCCGCCCCCGGGGTCGTACCACGCGAGCGGCACGTACTTCTGGTCGCGCTTGATCAGGAGCTGCTGCGGGATCTCGTAGAGGACGCGGTTCCGGATCGTCGTCACGTAGACGCCGGCGGCGACGAGGGAGCAGACGAGCAGCCACGGCGCCCCGATCACCAGCACGTGGAGCGAGAAGAACGCCGGGAGGAGGAGGAAGAGCAGCGCCAGGATCCACGGGCTGAGGACGAACGCCGCGCCGATCGAGATGGAGACCGCCATCGCGACGGTCTGGGACGTGCCGGAGACGGGGACGTCCGGCGCGGAGTAGAGCGCCCGCAGGCCGTCGAGCGTCGACCGGAGCGGCGTCTTCCCGCGAAGGCCGAAGAGGAACGCCGTGGTGCAGACGTACGTCACGCCGACCGACGCGCAGACCAGGAAGACGAGCCCGCGGAACGGCGTGAGGCTCCCGCCGAGGACGGCGAGCGTCACGTGCCCGAGCGCGAGGAGGCAAAACGGTGCGGCCGAGGTGAGGGACGCCACGCAGAACCCCAGGACGATCCGCTCGGTCGAGAGCGGGGTCGAGAAGAAGACGTCGAGCGTGTTCGACTCGAGCTCGCGGTGGAACGTCGTCGCCGCGGAGACGACGCCGGTCAGGAGCGCGAGGCCGAGGTACGAGGCGGCGTACCGCGCGTGGAGGCCCGCCGCGACGACGGCGCCGTCCGGGCCGTCCAGGAGCGGCTCGCCGGTCGCGGCGTAGACGTCGGTCAGCGCGCTCCAGAACGCCCCCTCCGCGAGCAGCACGCCGCCCGCCGCGACGAGCGAGGGCCAGTGGAAGAGGAGATGCGCCCCGCGCGAGCAGCCGAGCCAGAGGACCGGGTGGCGCTCGACGAGCGGCGCGAACAGGCGAGCGGCCCACCGCGCGAGCGGCGGCGTCGTCGAGCCGGCCCGCGACCGCTCGCCGTCGCGGCGGACCGTGTGGATGCACAGGAGGAGCGAGAGCGCGGCCACGGTCCCCGCGGACGCCAGGTGGATCGCGAGCTGGGCCGGCACGGACGTCCCGGCCGCGACGTCTCCGGCGACCTGGAACGGTCCGATCGCGCGGAGGAGCGGGGCGTCGCCGAGCGACGGGAGGACGAGCACGAGGAGCGCCACGAGCAGGTACGCGGTCCGGGTCGCCGCGAACGGGTTCCGGACCCGCGCTCCGACCGCGAGGCTGAGCGCGCTCGTCCAGAGGAGCGTCGCGACGACGAGCCCGCCCATCGCGTAGAGCTGTGCCGGCACGATCCCGCCGAGGACCAGCGGGAGGGCGAGGAACGGCAGCCCGGGGACCACCAGGAGGCCCGCGAACGCGAGCCGCGAGGTCCACCAGCCGAGCACGAGCGACGACGCGGAGAGCGGCGTGGTGAGGAGGACCGCGAGCGCGTCCGCGGCCCGCTCGCGCGCGAGGAGCTGCGCGAACTGGGCGGGGATCACGAGGACGAGGACGGAGAGGACGAGCCCGCTCGACAGGGTGAAGGCGCGGAGCCCGATGACGTCCGGCCGCGCCCCCTCGTTCGCCAGGACCGCGATCGCCAGCCCGGCCGCCCCCGCCAGCCCGGCCAGACCCCGGAGCCGGAAGAAGGCCCGCTCGCGGATCCGCCGCGGGACGTCGCGTTCGAGGATCGCGTGCATCGTCGACCCTCCTATGTCCCGCCCGCGCCGAGGTGACGCTCGGGCGGGGCGGACCGGGTCACCAGGGCGTCCCGTCGCCGAGCGGCTCCGTCGACTCGGCCGCGCCGGCGTCGTCCCCGCCCGCGCCCGGCTCGAAGTGGAAGCCGAAGAAGTCGAGCGATCGCTCGAGCACCTCCGACTCGAGGATCCCCGGGTGGTACTTCCGCGCCGCGGAGACGACCTCCTCGAAGTTCTCCCGCTCGCCGCGGGCCGCGTAGACCTGCGCCGCCATCAGGAGCGTGCGCGGGTTCGCCTCGGCGAGCTGCCGGGCGCGTTCGACGGACGCCTTCGCGCGGTCGAGGTCGCGCAGGGCGAGGTAGTACTCGGCGAGCCGCAGGTGAGGGCCGACGATCCGCGGGTCGTGGCGGAGGATCTCCTCGTAGATCGGCACCGCCAGCGGCCGCGCGCCGCCCGACCACTGCGTCTCGGCCTGGATCAGGAGCGCCTCGAGGTCGACCGTCGAGGCCAGCGAGATCGCGGCGCCCGGGTCGTCGCCGTCCGGGCTCGACGGCGCCGGCTCGTGGTCCCAGACGTTCAGGACGTCGAGCGCCTGGTCGAGCACCTTGTCGCCCGTGATGTCGAGGCCGCGAGTCGCGTACCCGACGCCGCGCGCGGTCAGCACGCCCCACCACGGCGCGAGCGCCTCGATCGGGTCGACGTCCGGATCGGCCGCCGTCACCTCCTCCGCGGTCGCGTCGATCTCCGGCTCGACCGCGGTGGCGTCGGTCAGGAGCGCCCACGCGCGGACGTTGTTCTGGTTCACCTCGGTGGCGCGGCGCCAGCTCTGGATCGCGAGGTCGCGCATCCCCTGCGTGTCGTAGTACAGCCCGCGCAGCACCAACGCCTCGTCGTCGTTCGGGTCGAGGTCGAGGAGCATCTGCATCCACTTGTACCCCGCGGTCAGGAACTTGTCCTTCGTGACCAGGTTGTCCGCGGAGAGGCGGTGGTACTCGAGGCAGAGGTCGGTCGCCTCGATCAGGCACTCGCGGTCGTCGAGCGCGGAGTGCAGGACCGACTCGACGTCCGCCGCGCCCTCGTCGAAGCGGCCGCTCCGCCAATGAGATCGGAAGAGCGTCGT
>JBICIB010000776.1:0-2558 GCA_043101415.1 Planctomycetota bacterium JB042
TCCTGCAGGCCGGAGATCGCGGCCTGCAGGAGATCGAGGACGCGCTCCCGATCGACCGGCACGCGAGGGTGACCGACGACCTCCCGGTCGGCGTCTACGAGGTGGTCGCGGACTTCGGTCAGGCGCGCGGGACGAACACGGCGACGATCCTGCCGAACGAGGCGCACCTCGCGCGGAAATACGGGCGGACGATCCTGCTCCGCGCGAACGTCCTGACCGACCCCGAGCTGTTCGCGCTCGCCGAGGCTTCGTGGCGGGCGGCGGTCCACCCCGACCATCACGCCGAGCTCGCGCTCGACGGGAACTTCCACCGGACGCTCTGGCACGAGATCGGCCACTCCCTCGGCCCGAGGACGACCGCCGACGGCCGGTCGGTCGACGCCGCGCTGGAGGAGCATTCCGACCTGATCGAGGAGCTGAAGTCGGACCTCGTGTCGCTCTTCGCCGCGCCCCGGCTGCGCGCCGCGGGGTACCACGACGACGCGTCGCTCCGGGCGGTGATGGCGTCCGGGATCCTTCGCGTGCTCCAGAAGGTGAAGCCCCGCCGCGCGCAGCCTTACCAGACGATGCAGCTCATGCAGTGGAACTGGTTCCGGCAGAACGGCGTCCTCTCGCTCGTCGAGACGCCGGACGGCCCCCGGCTCGCGATCGACCACTCGCGGTACGACCGCGCGGTCGCGGCGATGCTGCACGAGGTGCTCGGGTTGCAGTCCCGCGGCGACAAGCGGGCGGTGGCGCGCTTCGTCGACGCGCTCGCGGTCTGGGAGGAGGAGCACCACGGCGCGATCGCCGCCTCGATCCGCGCCGCCGAGCGGTTCCGCTATCGGCTGGTCCGGTACGCGGCACTCGGGGAGTGACGCCGGCGGCGGTTCAGTCGAGGCGCGTGTACGGCGCGTGCCCGTAGTCCTTCGGCCGCGTGTCGATCCGGACGTGCAGCCAGGCGACGCCGGACCCCTCCGTGTTCAACCAGCGCGGGGCCGGGCCGAGCTCCTCCCGCATCGTCTCCCCGACCGTCCGCCACAGCCGGTCGACCTGATCCGCCGGCGCGTGACGCAGGAAGCGGGCGAGGTGGACGTAGGCCGTCTCCTCGCCGCGCGGGCGCGGGACGACCATCCTCGCGTCGCGCCCGAGGTTGTCGAAGACGATCACGTCCGCGTCGTCGCCGGCGGCGAACGGCGCCGCGAACGGCGTCGGGTCGGGCGGCCGCTCCAGCCGGTCGCTCCGGAGCAGCACGCACTCGAACGGACGTCCCGCCGTGGCGCGCGTGACCGGCGGGGTCTCGAACCGGAAGGCGGGGAACGGGGCGTCCGCGAGGAGACGTGCGAACGCGCCCCGGAACGACGCGTCGCCGGCCCAGAGCGAGAGGACGTCGCCGTACGGGATCGGCGCGCCGGCGCGGGTCGGGACGAGCCGGACCGCGTCGCCCCCGGCGAACGAAGCGGAGTCGGCGGCGACGTGGGGCTCCGACCGGGACATGCCGCGACCCTACCGATCCCGAGCGTCCCCGACGAGGCGGGGTCGATCGCCGGACCCGGGCTCCGTTCGAGGCGGCCGTGGGGGGAGGGTGAGCGGCGGTGGCGCACGATCGGTAGGCTCGGGCCGGAACGGAGCGGGCGGTGGGAGCTGGCGCGTGAGCAAGCGGAAGAAGGAGAAGGAGGCGGTCGAGCGGATCGCGGCGACCGAACGGGAGGTCGAGCGGCTCGTCGGGGAGAAACGGTACGACGAGGCGCGGGCGCGGATCGACGCGGTGTCCGAGCCGTCGGTCCGGCTTCGCCAGCTCCGAGGACTCGCGCTCGCGAGGCTCGGCCGGGCGAGGGAGGCGAGGAAGATCTTCGCCGGACTCCGCGACGAGGGGCACGTCGACGGGGAGACCCTCGGGATGCTCGGCCGGACGTACATGGACTGGTACGACCGGACCGGCCGCGTCGCCCTGCTCCGTCGCTCGCGGGACCTCTACGCGGAGGGGTTCGACCTCGAGCCGACGAAGTCGTACTGCGGGATCAACGCCGCGGCGAAGAGCGTGCTCCTCGGCGACGAGGCGGCGGCGGAGCGGTTCCTGGAGGGCGTGACGAAGGCGCTGGCGCGCGAGCGCGCCGACCTCGAGGACGCGGGGAGGGCGGTCGACTACTGGTGGCTCGCGACCTCGGCCGAGGCGATGCTGCTGCGCGGCGCCGTCGCCGAGGCGGCGGTGGAGTACCGCCGGGCGGTCCGGTTGGCGCCGAGGGACCTCGGGTCGCACGGGACGACGTGGCTCCAGGCGAAGCGGATCCTGAACGTCCGCGGCGCGTCTCCCGAGCAGCGGGCGCTCGTCGCCAACGTCTTCCGGGACCTCGTCGACGCCGATCCCGCGCTCGAGGTGACGCGGCCGCCGACGCGGCGCATCCGCGCCTTCGCCCTCGACCCGGCCGCCTCGAGGACCCGCGCGACGGTCGGGCTGAACGAGGTGACGCTGCAGGTGCCGTGGGAGGCGGACGCGGCGGGGAGGAGCACGCTGTCGCCGGGCCCGGTGGGGGAGTACGTCGAGGTGATCGACCACGACCCGGCGAACAGATCGGAAG
>JBICIB010000777.1:0-15166 GCA_043101415.1 Planctomycetota bacterium JB042
GGCACCGACAGCTCCTCCTTGATGAGGCGGATGTTGTGCGGGTTCAGGACGCCGAGCCCCGAGCCGATCGCCGAACCGAGCGGCATCACCGACGCGGCGCCGGCCGCCTCGAGGCGCCGCGCGACCACGGGGTCGTCCGAGGTGTACGCCAGGACCGTGAACCCCTCGGCGACGAGGACCTCCGTCGCCTCGAGCGTGGCGATCGGGTCGGGGAGGAGCGTCCGCTCGTCGGCGATCACCTCGAGCTTCAGGAGGGAGGTGTCGAGCATCTCCCGGGCGAGCCGCGCGGTGCGGAGCGCGGTCTCCTTGTCGTAGCAGCCCGCCGTGTTCGGCAGGAGGGTGATCCGCTCGCGGTCGATGTGGTCGAGCAGGGTCTCGCCGGCGGAGAAGTCGACGCGCCGGACGGCGACGGTGACGCAGTCCGCGCCCGACGCCTCGTGCGCGCGGGCCATGGTCTCGAAGTCCGGGTACTTGCCGGTGCCGACGATCAGGCGCGACCGCAGGGTGTGCGGGCCGAGGACCAGGACGTCGTCGTTGTCGGGGATGCTCATGCTTCTCTCTTCGTTCGTGGCGGCCGGGCCCGCGCCGCGACCGATTCGCGGGGCCCGGGACGGGCCGGGAGGATCGTCAGCCGCCGCCGACGAACGTCACCACCTCGAGCCGGTCGCCGTCCCGGAGCGGGGTCTCGGCGTGACTCGCCTTCGGCACGATCTCGCCGTTCCGCTCCACGGCGACGAGGTCGACACGGAGGTCGAGGAGCGCGAGCAGGTCCGACACGGTCGTCCCGTCCGGGAGCGTCCGTCGCTCGTCGTTCACGGTCACGATCAAGTCCATCCGTCGAGTATAGCGGGGCGGTCGCGCGGACGCGCGCGACGGACGAGGACTCAGCCGTCCCGGGGCCCGTCGCGCAGCCGCGCGAACCATCGCCGCTCGACGTCCGCGCGCTCGGCCGAGAGCGCGTTCCAGAGGAGGTGGCGCTCGAACAGGGTCCGCGCCTCGTCGGTCCGGCCGAGCGCCCGCGCCAGCTCCGCGAGTTCGAGGACGAGTCCCGCGCGTCGCGGCGTCCCGTCGAGCAGCCGCGTCGCCCGCTCGACGTCCTCCCCCGCGGCGAGCGTCCTGGCGAAGGCGAGCCGCACGTTCAGGACGTCGGGCGCGATCCCCTGCGCGCGCCGCATCGACGCCTCGCCCCCGGCCTCGTCGTCCTCGAGTCGCGCCGCGACCTCGCCGAGGCCGAGGAGCGCCTGCGCCCGTCGTTCCGCGTGGTGCGGGCGCCGGGGCGCCTCCCCCTCGAGGAACCGCCCGCGCTCCTCCTCGATCTCGTACCGGAGCCCCTCCTCGCCCAGCTCCTCGAACGTGCGCGCCGCGCGGCCGTACGCCTCGCGGGCCCCCGCCGCGTCCCCGTCGCGCGCCTCCGCGTGGCCGAGGACGAGGGAGCACTCGGCGGCGAGCAGCCGGTTGTTCCAGAGCTCGCTCCTCCCGAGCACCGACTCGACACGCCGGGCCACCGCGGCCGCGGTCTCGAGCCGTCCGGCCTCGAACTCGGCCCACGCGCGCCGGCACGGGAGCCAGGAACGGATCCGTTCGCTGGCGACGGCGGCCTCGTCCGTCCCGGCCGCGGGCGCGTCCTCCGCGTCGAGCGGGATCCCGATCGAGGTCTCCGCGAGCGCCTCGTCCGCCGCCGCGAGCCAGAGGAGACGGGTCTCCTCCTCGCCCCGTCGGCGGAGGTGGGAGAGGATCGTCCGGGCTCCGAACGGGCCGTCGAGCGCGTCGTCGAACCGGCAGTACGTCTCCTCGAGCGAGGCCGCCGCCTCCGCCCGACGGATCCGCGCGTCGACCGCCGCCGTCCGGCCTCGGCTCCGGAGTTCGACGATCGAGGCGACGAGGAGGATGCGGGCGCGGGTCGTCGCCGCCGACCGCTGATGCGGGGGAGGCCGGCCGATCCGTTCGAGCGCCCGGTCGATCCACCGTCCCGCCGCCCCCGGATCGCCGGCCAGCCACGCGACGACGGCGCTCGCCAGGGCGATCTCCGCCGCCTCCCGGGCGAGCGCGCCGGGTTCCCGGCTCTCGAGGTCCCGGAACCGTCGGTCGAGCCTCCGGAGCACCGGGTCGGGGCGTTCGAGGTAGACCCCCTCGATCAGCGCCTCCTGGAGGAGGGGGTCGAGGTCGAGGGGCGCGTGCTCGCGGACGCGCCGGGCGACGTCGAGCGCCTCCGCGGCGCGGGCCTCGGCGAGGAGGCGGGTGCGGACCCCGGAGAGCGCACGGCCGGCGGCGGCGGCGACCCCGGCCCGCGGGTCCCGGGCGAGCTCGAGGAGGCGCCCGACGCTTCGCTCGGTGGCGACCGCCCCCAGCGCGGTCAGCACCTTCCCGACGAGGTCGTCCCGGGCCGGGACGTCCAGGAACGAGAGGAGGACCGACTCCGCCTCGGCGGGGGAGAGGGCGGCCGCCCACTCGATCGCGAACGGCGCCCGCTCGCGTCCCCCGTCGCGGTAGAGGTCGGCGGCGAGGGCCCCCCAGGCGTCCGGGAGGGGGGCGGCGGCCGCCTCGACGACGGCGCGGAGCTCGCCGGGGGTCGCGAGGGCGAGGAGCGGTCCGAGCGCGGCGACGTCGTCGGGGTGCGGCCGACGCGCCGCCACGCGCGCCGCGAGGGCGCGGGTCCTCCGGTCGGGGGCGCGGAGGAGGGTGTCGAGGTCGTCCGGTCGGTCGGGAGTCGTCGGGTCCGCGAGCAGCGCGCCGAGGCGCTCTCGAGCCGGGTCCGCGGCGGCGTCCGAGGATTGGACGAAGCAGGCCGCGAGGAGGGGGCCCAGGAGCGCCGCGCGGAGGGTGCGACGGACGGTCGGGCGCCCGCCCCGGTTCTCCAAAACCCTTTGCATCGAAAAACTTGGAGAGCTAGGATCGCACCCCGTACACAGTGGGGCCGCGCTCTGGAGAGTGGGCTTTGCCCACTTTTCTTTTTTGGGTCGCGTGGTCACGGGCTCGACGCCTCCCTGCCGGACGGTCCGATCGGACCGACCGCGCGGGCGTGGTGCTCCCGGGCCGACCGACGTTCGGGTATCCCGTCGATGCTGAATGGCGAAGAACTGATCCGATTGATCGACACGATCCATCGCGACAAGGATATCGACAAGGAGGTCCTCTTCGAGGCGATCGAGACGGCTCTCCTGACGGCGGTGCGCAAGAAGTACGGCGAGCGCGAGGAGCTGGCGATCGAGATCGAGCGCGACTCGGGCGAGATCATCGCCTGGGACGGCGACGAGGAGGCCGAGGACGTCGACCTGAACGAGCTCGGGCGGATCGCGGCGCAGACGGCGAAGCAGGTGATCATCCAGAAGATCCGCGACGCCGAGCGCGACGTCATCTACGACGACTACGAGGACAAGGTCAACACGATCGTCACGGGCACCGTGCAGCGGATCGAGGCCGGCAACATCATCGTCAACCTCGGGCGCGGCGAGGGGATCATCCCGCGCCACGAGAAGGTGCGGAGCGAGAACTACAATCCCGGGGATCGGATCAAGGCGATCATCTACGACGTCAAGAAGATCGGCCCCAAGGTGAAGATCATGCTCTCGCGGGCGGATCCGGAGATCGTGAAGAAGCTGTTCGAGCTCGAGGTGCCGGAGATCGCCGAGCACGTCATCGAGGTGAAGAGCATCGCGCGCGAGCCGGGGTTCCGGACGAAGATCGCCGTCCACTCGATCGACAGTCGCGTCGACTGCATCGGCGCGTGCGTCGGGATCCGAGGCACGCGCATCAAGTCGATCACCGACGAGCTGAACGGCGAGAAGATCGACATCATCCGCTGGAGCGACAGCCTCGAGGAGCTGATCCTCAACGGGCTGCGTCCGGCCCAGATCTCGAACATCGATCTCGATCACGAGAACAAGGTCGCGAACGTCCTCGTCCCCGACGACCAGCTGTCGCTGGCCATCGGCCGCAAGGGTCAGAACGTGCGGCTCGCGTCCCGCCTCACGGGCTACGAGATCCAGATCCAGAGCCCGACCCAGGCGGCGCTCGGAGAGCGGGGTGGCGACGGGGACGCCGAGGTGGAGGCCGCACGCGAAGCGCTGATGTCCGACGCCAAGACCCCCGCGGCTCCTTCGCCGGCGGCGGCGGAGAACGAAGTCGCGAAGCAGGACGAGGCGGATCAGGAGGCGCCGGCCGCTGCGGCCGCGCCGGCGGACGAAGAGTCCGCGTCCCCGCCCGATCCGGCGGCGAGTGCGTCGACCGAGGAGCCGACCGAGGCTTCCGGAGACGCGATCCCGAGCGAGCAGAAGGAGGAGAACGCCTGACGGCGGTCCGGGACCGGACCACGAGGCGTCGAGTCTGATGAGACTGCACGAGCTGGCCAAGGAGATTGGCGCGGAGAGCAAGGCCCTGCTCGCGTTGGCGAAGGACCTCGGACTCGGCGTCCGGAATCACTCCTCGAGCCTCGCCCCCGGACAGGTCGCCATCCTGAAGGCCGCGTATCGCGAGTCGGTCGGGGAGGGCGCGGGCGAGGCCGCGGCGGAGGAGGCGGCGCCGAAGCGCAAGAAGCGCGTCCGTCGCAAGAAGAAGGTCGAGCCGGCCGAGGTCCAGGAGACGGAGGCCGACGAGTCGGACGTCGACGCGGACTCGCCCGAGCTGGACGCCGAGGAACCGGCGCCGGCCGCGGTCGACGCGAGCGACGCGGTCGAAGCCCCTCTCTCCGAGGTGACCGCCGAGGAGGCGGCGTCGGCGGAGCCCGAGGAGTTCCCGGAACCCCAGGAAGAGCCGGCCGAGGCCGTCCCCGAGGTCGAAGAGGCCCCGGCGGCCTCCGCGCCGTCCTCGCCCGAGCCGACGCCCGCCGCGGCGGACGAGCCGGCGTCGACGCCGGCTCCGACCCCGTCGCCCGTCGAGGCTCCCGAGTCGACCGAGCCCGAGCCGGGCCGGCCGGCCGCCCGCCAGAAGCCGGCGGCGTCGCCGAGCGCCGGCGGGACGGCGACCTCGCCGGAGAACAAGCCGGAGGTCCGCAAGGTCACGCCGCGGAAGCGGAGCGGCGCCAAGATCGTCGGCCGGATCGAACTCCCGAAGGAGGAGATCGAGAAGGCTCGCGGCCCGCGGACCTCCCCGGGCGGAGGCGGGGGGTACGCCCCCGATCCGACCGGTCCGTTCTTCGACGACCCGACCGGCCGTGGCCGCGGCGGCGTCGCACGAGAGCAGGACCCGAAGAAGAAGACGACGTCCCGGGTGAAGGACGATCCGCTCTCCTGGAGCCCGGACGACGAGGACGATCCGCTGCTGCAGGGGATCCGCATCCGAAACGTGCAGACGGGCCCGCACCAGCGTCGTCCGCCCCGCCGGGTCGGGCCGCGCCGTTCGGGGCGTCGTGCGCCGGCGCCGACGCCGACCGGACCGGTCGACGTCCAGGTGCCGATCACCATCCGCGACCTGTCGCAGATCCTCGGCTCGAAGGCGAACGACATCATCCGCATCCTCATGCGCCAGGGGATCATGGCCGGGGTGAACCAGGCGCTCGACGAGGACGGCGTCCTCGAGGTCGCGACCGCCCTGAACCGGGAGGTGAACATCACGACGGAGAAGGGCAAGGAGGAGTCGTTCCTCGCCGAGGTCGACGAGTTCGAGAAGCAGATGCGCGAGCAGAGCGACACCGAGCAGCGCGCGTCCCGCGCGCCCGTCGTCGCCTTCCTCGGCCACGTCGACCACGGCAAGACCTCGCTCCTCGACTACATCCGGAAGGACAACGTCGCGGCGGGCGAGGCCGGCGGGATCACCCAGTCGATGCGTGCGTACTCCGTGCTCACGGAGAGCGGCCAGCGGATCACCTGCCTCGACACCCCGGGCCACAAGGCGTTCACCGAGATGCGGGCGCGCGGCGCCCACGTCACGGACATCGTCGTGCTCGTGGTCGCGGCGGACGACGGCGTCATGCCGCAGACCGCCGAGGCGATCCAGCACGCGCTGGCGGCCGAGACCCCGATCGTCGTCGCCCTGAACAAGGTCGACAAGCCGGAGGCGAACGTCGACCGCGTGCTGCAGCAGCTCGCGTCGGAGGGCGTGATGGTCGAGGGGTGGGGCGGCGAGGTCCAGTACCAGCCGGTCTCCGCGATCACCGGCCAGGGGATCCCGGACCTGCTCGAGAAGCTCGCCCTCCAGGCCGAGATCATGGACCTGAAGGCCGATCCGACGCGCCCCGCGGTCGGGACGGTCATCGAGTCGAAGAAGGACGAGAAGCTCGGCGCCGTGGCGACCGTGCTGGTCCAGGAGGGGACGCTGCGCGCCGGCGACGTCGTCCTCTCCGGGACCGCGTACGGCCGGATCCGGACCTTGATCGACGACCAGGGCCGGAAGGTCGACGAGGTCGGTCCGTCGACGCCGGTGAACCTCATCGGACTGAACGAGACCCCCGACGCGAGCGAGCGGATCTGGGTGGTCGAGGACCTGAGGAAGGCCCGCGAGGTCGCCGAGGAGCGCGAGCAGAAGAAGCGCGAGGAGCGCGTCGGCGGGGCGACCGCGGCGGGCGGGATCACGCTGGACAACCTGTTCGCCAACCTCGAGGCCGGCAAGACCGAGGAGGTCGTCGTCGTGCTCCGGTGCGACGTCCAGGGCTCCCTGGAGGTCCTCCGGCGCGAGCTCGCCGACCTCTCCACCAAGGAGGTCAAGGTCAAGGTGATCCGCGAGGCGCTCGGCGGCATCACGGAGGACGACGTCCTCCTCGCCCTCGCCTCGAAGGGGATCGTGATCGGCTTCAACGTCATCGCCGACGAGAAGGCGCGCGGCCAGGCCGACCAGAAGGGGGTCGAGATCCGCTCGTACCAGATCATCTACGAGCTGATCGACGACATGAAGGCGGCGATGGAGGGCATGCTCTCTCCGATCCAGAAGGAGGAGGTCGTCGGGCACGTCGAGATCCGCGAGGTGTTCAAGGTCTCGCGGCTCGGCAGCATCGCCGGCTGCCGGGTCCAGGACGGGGTCATCCGCCGCAACTCGCGGATCCGCGTCACGCGCGACGGTCGCATCCTCCACACCGGCACCCTCGACTCGCTGAAGCGGTTCAAGGACGACGTGCGCGAGGTGAAGGAGGGGATGGAGTGCGGCCTGCACGTCGACGGGTACGACGACATCAAGGTCGGCGACGTCCTCGAGGTCATCGAGATGCGCGAGGAGAAGCGGACGCTCGACTTCGCGAACTCCTGATGGCCGAACTCGTCGTCGGGGTGCTCGAGGTCCGGATGCGCGTCCGGACCTCGCGCTCGTTGAAGGAGAAGCGGAAGGTCGTCCGCAGCATCAAGGACCGCATCCGCGCCCGGTACAACGTCTCCGTCGCCGAGTTCGACGACCAGGACCTGTGGCAGGCGCTGTCGCTCGGGTTCGCCATGGCCGGCTCCGACCGGACCCACGTCGCCGCCAAGCTCTCGGAGATCGCGCATCAGCTCGGGATCCATCCCGAGGCGGAGCTGCTCGAGCAGGACCTGGAGATCCTCTGACATGGGCTGGAGCGAGGAGAGTCGGCTGGCGGCGAGGATCCGGGAGCGGGTCGCGAACGTCGTCCTGTTCGAGCTGCAGGACCCTCGGATCGAGCCGGGGAGGGTGACCGTGACCCGCGTCCGCCTCGCGCGGGACCTCTCGACCTGCCGGGTCTTCTTCTCCGTGTTCGGCTCGGAGGCGGACCGCACGAAGGTCCAGCACGCCCTCACCGACGCCGCGGGATACGTCCAGCGCGAGGTCGGCAAGGTCCTGCGGACCCGGAGCATCCCCCGGTTCTCGTTCGAGTACGACGACTCGATCGAGGGCGGAATTCGGGTCCAAGGTCTGCTCGATCGGCTCAAGGAGGAGCGCGGAGACGCCGACGAAGACGGAGAGAGCCCGTCGAATCCCGCCCCCGCCGATCCGGACGACGCGGGGGAGGAGGATCCGTCCGACGGGGTGTGACAGCTTCCCGGAGGCGGACATGTCCCTCGCAGCAGACGTCACCGTCCACGCGCGGACGGCGCTGGCCGAGGTCCGCGGCCGTCTCGAAGCGGCGGCCGATCCCGAGTCCCGTCGCGCGGTGCTCGAACACGCCCGCGGCGCCGCGGCCGACGAGGTGCTGGACCTCCTCGACGACCTGGGGCGACACGACGACGTCCTCCGGTTCGCCCGGCTCCACCCCCTGGCCGAGCGCCTGACGCAGCTGCGGCACCTCCTCCACGCCGAGCGGGAGTCGATCCGCCACGAGGCGGACGCGCTCGGGAGCTCCGACCACCTCGTCTACTGCGAGGCGCACCTGGCCGGGTTCGACACGGCGATCGCCGTCTGAGACGCGGTCAGCGCCGTCGCCAGCGGAGCCCTTCGGGCGTGTCGAGGAGCTCGATCCCGTCGCGTGCCAGCTCGTCCCGGATCCGGTCCGCGGTCTCGAAGTCCCGGGCCCGGCGGGCCTCCTCGCGGGCGGCGATCTTCGCCTCGATCTCCTGGTCGAGCGCGGCGTCCGCCGCTCGAGGAAAGACGCCGAGCACCTCGTCGATCTCGCGCAGGAACCGCAGGGCGACGTCGGCGTCGGCCCGCGAGAGATCGGATCGCTGGTTCAGCGCGTTCATGAGCTCGAACAGGGCGGCGAGTCCGAGCGACGCGTTCAGGTCGTCGTCGAGCGCGGCGACGAACCGGGCCCGCGCCTCGTCGACCGCCTCGACCACGCCGATCGACGTCTGGTCGGACGAGCCGTGCGCCGCCTTGTGCGTCAGCGAGTCGAGGAGGTTTCGCAGCCGGTCGAGCGCCTGGGCCGACCCCTTCAGGGCCTCCCGGGAGAACGTCATCGGCTGGCGGTAGTGCACCGACAGCAGGTAGTAGCGGACCTGCGCCGGGGTGAACCCCTCGTCGACGAGGTCCTGCGGGACGAGGACGTTCCCCTCCGACTTCGACATCTTCTCGCCGGAGAGGTTCAGGTGCGCCACGTGCAGCCAGGTCCGCACGAACGGCTGCCCGCTGAACGCCTCGCTCTGCGCGATCTCGCACTCGTGGTGAGGGAAGGTGTTGTCGATCCCGCCGGTGTGGATGTCGA
The DNA here is from genome assembly GCA_043101415.1 of Planctomycetota bacterium JB042. Taxonomy (GTDB): domain Bacteria; phylum Planctomycetota; class B15-G4; order B15-G4; family JADJEK01; genus JAUIEL01. The sequence continues at coordinate 9,014 of JBICIB010000777.1, forward strand.
TCGTGTCGCCGAGGTACTTCCGCGACATCGCCGAGCACTCGATGTGCCAGCCGGGGAACCCGCGTCCCCACGGCGAGTCCCACTGCATGATGTGGTGGGCGTCGCTCTTCCAGAGCGCGAAGTCGCGGGGGCTCCGCTTCTTCGCGCGGACCTCGTCGGAGACGCGCTCGCTCGCCCCCTCGACCAGCGCGTCGTCCGCCGTGTTGCCGGAGAGCGCGCCGTACCGCTCGAAGCTCGAGACGTCGAAGTAGACGTCGTGATCGACGACGTAGGCGTGCCCCTTCTCGATCAGCCCCTCGATGATCTCGATCATCTCGGCGACGTGATCGGTCGCGCGAGGGTAGTGGTGGGCGCGCCGGACGTTCAGGAGGTCGAGCCCGGCGAAGAACTCCGCGGTGTACTTCTCCGCGATCTTCCACGGGTCGAGCTTCTCCTTGCGGGCCGCCAGCGCCATGCGGTCCTCGCCGGCGTCCGCCCCGTCGTCGCGGAGATGGCCGACGTCCGTGAGGTTCATGACCTGGGTGACGTCGTAGCCGCGGAAGTCGAGGTACCGGCGGAGGAGGTCGGTGAAGACGAACGCGCGGTAGTTGCCGATGTGCGGGCTCGAGTAGACGGTCGGGCCGCAGTTGTAGACCTTCACCTTCGGAGGATCGAGCGGCTCGAACGGCTCGACGCGGCGCGTGAGGCTGTTGTGGAAGCGGAGCACGGGACGTCCGATCGGCAGGCACGGGAACGGGGAGACGGCCGACGCTCGGCGCGCGACCGGACTATAATCGCCCGGTTTGGGGACCGCAACTCGAGTGGACTCGCTCGAAGGACAGACCGTTCAAGGGTACGAGATCGGCCGACGCCTCGGCGCCGGCGGGATGGGGACGGTCCACGTCGCGCGCGTCCGCCGGTCGCGCCGCGGCCTCCCCGCGGGGACCGAGGTCGCGATCAAGCTGCTCCACCCGCACCTCGCGCGGGACGAGGAGATCGTGAAGCGGTTCCGGCGGGAGGCCCGGATCGGGCTCGAGCTCGACCACCCGCAGGTCGTCCGCACGCTCGACGTCGGCTCGGCGAGGGTCGGCGCCGAGACCGTCCAGTTCCTCGTGATGGAGCTGCTCGAGGGGAAGACCCTCCGCGCCCGGCTCGACGCGGACGGGCCTCTCGACGACCCGACGGCGGCCGGGCTCGGCGCGCAGGTCGCGGACGGCCTCCGCGCGATCCACGCGGCGGGGATGGTCCACCGCGACATCAAGCCGGCGAACGTCTTCCTCGACGCGGAGGGGAACGCGAAGGTCGCCGACCTCGGGCTGTCCCGGCTGCTCGAGCCGAAGTCGGAGATCTCGCTGCCCGGGACGTTCGTGGGGAGCGTCGCGTATGCGGCGCCCGAGCAGCTCGAGGGGGACGACGTCGGGCCGGAGGCGGACCTGTACGCGCTCGGCGTCACGCTGTACGAGAGCGTGTCGGGGAAGAACCCGTTCGCGGCGCGCGACCTGAAGGCGACGATGAACGCCCAGCAGCACCTCGTCCCGGCGCCGTTGGGGCGGGTCGCCCGCGGGGCGAGCTGGTTCCTCGATCGCGTCGTGGCGGCGCTCCTGACGAAGGACCCGGCGCGGCGGCTCGGCCCGGCCGGCCGCGTCGGGCGGATCCTCCGCGAGCGGGAGGGGTCCGAGTGGTGGTGGCAGTTCGTCCGCGGCGAGGGAGAGGCGGGGGAGGCGCTCGGCCCGCGCCGCCAGCTCAAGGTCCGGCGCGCGACCCGGGTCTACGGCCGCGGCCCGGCGCTGTCCCGGGTGGAGGACTCGATCCGGACCGCCGTCGTCGGACGCTCCGGCACGGTCACCCTGCTGGTGGGCGAGGCGGGCTCGGGGAAGTCCAGGCTGATCGACGCGGCGCTGGAGGGGCTCGAGCGCGAACTCCGAGGGGCCCGCGTCGTCGTCTCCCGTTTCCTCGACCTCGCCGCGTCGACGCCGTTCTACCCGCTCGACGAGACCGTCCGCCGCGCGTTCGAGCTGCACGAGCTCCCCCGCGAGGCCCGCCGCGGCCCCATGGTCGAGAAGCTGACCGACCACCTCCCCGAGCGGTCCGCGCTCGCGCCGGCGTTCGCGGCGCTGATCGACGGGAAGGACGTCGAGCGCTCGGTCGCCACGCTCCCGAGCGACGCGATCCCCGCGTTGTACGCGGAGGTGTTCCGGACGCTCTCGGTCCGTGCGCCGCTCGTGGTCGTGCTGGAGGAGCTGCAGTGGGCGGACCGCGGCTCCCTGCGCGTCCTGGAGCGGCTGACCGAGGCGCTCCAGTCGTTCCCGATCGCGCTCGTGATGACCGCCCGCGACGCGCACGACGACGGCCACGACACGGAGGAGGACGGGCCGCGGGCGACGTTCCTGCGCGCGATGGAGGCGAAGCCGTTCACGACGCGGGTCGACCTGACCCGCCTCGACCGCCGCGCGGTGCGATCGATCCTGCGCGATCTCGGGGTCCCGCCCGAGGCGGAGAAGCGGCTCGCCGCGCGGCTCCTCTCCGTGAGCGAGGGGAACCCGGGCTTCCTGTTCGCGCTGCTCGAGGACCTCGGCGACCGGGCGCCGCTCGCGCGCCTCGACGCGGACGCGTTGAACGACCTGCCGCTGCCGACGTCGATCGTCGACTTCCTGCACCGGCGGCTCGAGGACCTCGACGGGGACGCGCGCCGGTTCCTCGAGTTCGCGGCGGTGATCGGGACGCGGTTCAAGCTCGAGCCGGTCATGGAGGGGCTCGGCCTCGACCTCGTCGCCGCGACCCAGGTCGCGTCCCGGCTGATGCGGCGGTACCGCCTGATCCGCGCCTTCGATCGCGCGTACCGGTTCGACCATCATCTGCTGCGCGAGCACGTCTACCGCGGGATCTCCGCGGCGCGGCGTCGCGAGATGCACGCGATGGTCGCCGAGTCGTTCGCGCGCGACGTGAGCGACCCCGCGGCGCCGAGCCGCGCCGGGTACGAGGCGGCCGTCCACTTCTCCCTGGCCGAGGCGCACGCGCCGGCCGCGCGTCACCTCGTCGGGGCGGTCCAGTGGCTGACCGACCGGAGCCTCCACGAGCGCGCGGACCGGCTGGCGCGGACGGCGTGCCAGCACCTCGAGGCGCTCGGCGACGCCGCCGAGCACGCGCTGACCGCCTCCGAACGGCGGCAGGTCTGGACCGCCCGCGCCGCCGTCTCCGGCCACCTCGGGCGACGCGAGATCCAGGGAGACGCGCTCCGCCGCGCCGCGCGGATCGCGCACGATTCGGGGGACGACGAGGCGATCGCGAGGACCGAGGTCCTCCTCTCCCGCCACGCCGGCGCGCCGGCGCGCTTCTTCACCGCGCTGCAGCACGCCGGCCAGGCGAAGGCGGCGGCGCGGCGGGCCGAGCGGCCGGGGATCGAGGCGGCCGCCCTCGGCGTGGCGGCGGCGATCCTTCGGACGCGCGGCCAGACCGACTACGAGGACCTCCTGCGCGAGGCGGACCGTCTGTCGGCCGAGGTCGGCGACGAGGAGGGCCGGGCGTACGGGCTCCTCCTGCTCGCCCAGCTCTACCTCGCGACCGACCGCCCCGAGCTGGCGCTCGACACGCTCCGGGACGCCCGGACGTTCTTCGTCCGCCTCGAGGACCGGCGCGGTCGCGCCCGGGTCCTGTTCCACGTCGCGCGCGTCTACCGCGAGTTCGGCGACCTCCGGCGCGCGATGAAGGCGATCGATGCGGCGACCGGCGTCGCGGAGGCGAACAGCGACCGGAGCCTCCTCGCGCGCTGCCGCTACCTGCAGGGCGAGCTCGCCCTCCGCCGGCGCGCCTTCCGCGAGGCGAGCGAGAAGCTGACGGCCGCCTCGACCGAGCTCGCCGCCGCCGAGGACAAGACGTTCCAGGTCTACACGCTGATCGCGCTCGCGCTCCTCCGCGCGGCCCGGCACAACCCGGACCGCGATCCGGTCCTCGCCTCGGAGACCGCCGAGCGCGCGGTCCGGCTGTCGCAGGAGCTGACGCTCGCCCGGCAGGAGGCGTACGCCTACGCGGTCCTCGCGTTCACCTACCTCGCCCGCGAGAAGCCGGAGTTCGCCTTCGCCGTCTCGCGCAAGGGGATGAGGTTCCTCGAGCAACAGCCGGTCGGCCGGAAACGTGAGGCGGAGATCCGCTTCCTCCACTCCCGCTGCCTCCGGCGTCTCGGTCAGGTGGAGGAGGCCGCGCTGGAGCTCGAGCGGGCGCGGGCGCTGGTGAGGGCGCGCGCGGCGGAGATCGCCCACCCGGCGTTCCGGCGGGCGTTCCTGGAGCTCGACTTGTTCAACGTCGCGGTGTTGCGGAAGGAAGGAGAGGGAGGAGAGGAACGAGCGGAAGGGAGAGGGCGCTGACGCGGAAGGAGGGGGGCGGGGGACTGGGGGCGGGGGGGCGTCGGATCACGCGACGCGCCGGCACCGACGGTCCGAACGCGCTCCGGGACACGCGTCTAGTCGCGGACGAGCGGGACGAACGCGACCTCGAGCTCCTCGCGAGAGTCGATCGCACCCGCCGCATCCTTGCGGATCCGGACGAGCTGCTGCGTCGTCCCGGGGGGGCCGATCGGGATGAGCAGGCGTCCTCCCGGCGCGAGCTGATCGATCAGCGCGGGGGGCGTCTCGAGAGCGGCGGCGGTGACGAGGATCGCGTCGTAGGGCGCCTCCGCCGGCCAGCCGACGGCGCCGTCGCCGACCGCGAGCCGGACGTCGTCGTGTCCGGTCCGGGCGAGGGCGGCGGCGGCGCACGAGGAGAGCTCCGGGATCCGCTCGATCGACCGGACGTCCGCGCCGAGCGCGGAGAGGACCGCCGCCTGGTAGCCCGACCCCGTCCCGACCTCGAGGACGCGCGATCCCGGGCCGACCTCCGCGAGCTGCGTCATCAGCGCCACGATGAACGGCTGCGAGATCGTTTGCCCGTGTCCGATCGGGAGCGGCGCGTCGCGGTACGCCTCCTCGGTCGTCGCGTCGTCGACGAACGCGTGGCGGGGGACCCGGAGGAGCGCGGCGCGGACGTCCGCGGCGAGCCGACGAACCCCGGTCCGGGCCGCCGTCTCCGCGAAGTCGCGCTCGATGCGCGCCAGGAGCTCCTCGAGCTCGCGTCGCCTCGTCGACTCGGACCGATCTCCGGTCATGCTCCCTCCGGGGGGAGGCGCGCCCGCCGCCGAGCGCCCCTCGTCTCGACCACCATTCTCGGCCGGGAGGGGATTTGCAAGGGACGTGCCCGCCGGCGGGGCCGGGATGCGCCCTCCGGCCGTCGGGCCGAGGAGTCCGGCCCGAGGCTGGTAGGCTGGCCGGACCGAGGAGGATCCGTATGAGCCCGACGCCGCCCGCCCGCTCCGCCGCCCGCCGCGACTTCCTGAAGGCCTCCGCGTGGATCGCGGGGAGCGCCCTCGTCGGCGCGCGGCCCGCCTCCGCGCGGGTCGTCCCCGCGGCCCCGGCCGGACGGAAGCTCCGGATCGCCGGTATCGGCGTCGGCGGCAAGGGGGAGTCCGACATCTGGGCGATGCGCGGCGAGGAGGTCGTGGCGCTCTGCGACGTCGACTGGAACCGCGCGGCGCGCTCGTTCGAGCGGTTCCCGAACGCGCGCCGGTACCACGACTACCGCGAGCTGTTCGACCGCGAGAGCGCGCTCGACGCCGTCGTCGTGTCGACCCCCGACCACTCGCACGCCGTCCCCGCGCTGATGGCGATCGAGCGGGGGCTCCACGTCTTCTGCCAGAAGCCGCTCACCCACACCGTCGAGGAGGCCCGCCTCCTCGCCGTCGCCGCCAAGGCGCGCGGGGTCTGCACGCAGATGGGGAACCAGGGGACCGCGACCGACGGGATGCGGGAAGCGGTCGAGGTGATCCGCGCGGGGACGATCGGTCCGGTCCGGCGGGTGCACGTCTGGACCAACCGGCCGGTCTGGCCGCAGGGGATCGATCGGCCCGAGGGGGTCGACCCGATCCCGGAGACCCTGCGGTGGGATCTGTTCCTCGGCCCGGCGCCGTACCGCCCGTACAAGGGGGGATACCATCCGTTCGCCTGGCGCGGGTGGTGGGACTACGGGACCGGCGCGCTCGGGGACATGGCGTGCCACATCATGAACCTCGCGTTCAAGTCGCTCCGCCTCGGGGCGCCGACGCGGATCGAGCCGCTGGTCGTCGACGGGATGCGGGAGGAGAGCGCG
>JBICIB010000778.1:0-10685 GCA_043101415.1 Planctomycetota bacterium JB042
GTCGACGAGCGGCTCGTTCTGGCACTCGGCCCAGAACGCAGCCTCGTTCCGCAGCTTCAGGTTCATCGCGTGCTGGATGGCCGAGCGTTCGTCCTCGTTGAACCGCTCCGGCCACGCGACCTCGGCTCCCTCGTCCATCTCCGACCGATGGGCCTCGTAGAACGCCGTCGCCTCCCGGATGTCGCCGTGCGCCCGCAGGGAGTCGGCTCGGATCTCCGCGTACCGGTCCCAGAGCTTCGACTTCGGGATCTTGTAGATCAGCCGCGTCCGCTCGCCGTTCCACTCGGGGTGCTTCTTCCGGTCGAGGAGGTTGTCCGCGACGTCCCCGGGCTGGATCACCGTGCAGGGCATCAGGGCCGCGATCTTCGAGCCGGGTCCGGCCAGGCCGAGCACGGCGCCCGCGAGCAGCCCCTCGCGCGTCACGCACTGCGAGAACGAGCGCGCCGAGGCGTCCGTCTGCGGATCGTCGACCACGACCAGGTCGGGCCGCGTCGACACGCCGTCCGGCCGCTTGAACTTCAGGCCCCGGATCCGGCCGGTGATCCCCGCCACCTTCACCACCGCCCCGGCGGAGACGCTGCCGGAGACGGTCGGGAGCACGATCTCGCTCTTCGTCCAGGTGATCTGCGTGCGTTCGCCCTGGCAGAGCTGGCCCCGGGCGCGATGGACGATCCCCTCGAGCGATCGGATCGGGTGGCAGACCTCCGGGAAGTCCTCGGCGAGCTCGTCGTTGTTCTCGAACTCCGTGACGAGGCTCTCGAGGAGCTCGTGGGCGTGACGCTCCGAGGCGCCGATGATCGCGACGAACCGGCGGTGACCGTAGAGGACGGCCCACAGCGCGGCGGCCTCGACGATGGAGGTCTTCCCCGACCCCCGCGGCATCGCGAGCGCGAACTGGCCGCCGTGGAGCACGCACGCCTCCGCCCGGGCGAGGACGCGGAGGTGATCCGGCGACCAGGCCAGAGCGAACGTCGCGGCCAGGTACGTCTCGGCGAAGAGCCGGAAGTCCTCCCGGGCCGCGGCGCGGCGCGCCGGATCGAGGACCGCCGGAGGCCGGCCGATCTCGCGGCCGCTCTGGGACAGTCCGCGTTGCCGGTCGGTCTCTCGGCGCTTCCGTTCCTCGTAATCCATCGTCCACTAATGCGTTATGCGGCGGGCCGCCTGGTCAAACAAGGAAGTCTCGGATCGTGAGCGTTCCGGCAGGACGGCAGGCGCGCGGACCGCCAGGAAGGACCCGCAGCCCCGCCCGTACATCGATTGATCGCCACGTGTACATCCGGTGATCGATCACCGCCGGTGCTGGCCGACTCGGGCGCGGCCAGCGTGCCGGCGGGGCTCCCGCCGGCGCCGCTACGACGCGGCATCGGCGCCATCGCCGTTCTCGAGCAGCTCGCCCTCGTCTCGGATCCGCTCGCGGACGCACGCACGGCAGTAGCGGCCCTCGACCGGTGCGAGCGAGCTGACGTGGTGGCACGCCGAACACTCTCCGACGACTGCGAGCTCCCGATCCCGTGCGATCGACTGAATGTGCAGGGCCAGCACGAACTCGGACATCCGGTGCGACGATTGCGCCACGTTCTTCAGGAACCGGTTCGCGCTGATCGCCGCCGCCCGGGTCGGGCCAGTCACCGCGGCCGCTTCCCTTCGCGCCACGAGGCTCTGGATCGAGGCATCGAGTTCGTCAGCGAACGCCTCGAGCTGGCCGTCGATGCACTCGACGACCTCGCCCGGGCCGAGCTGCAGCAGGAATTCGCGGACCTCCCGCACGAGCTTCAGCGTGGAGTGGTAGTCCTCGCAGAGCGCCAGGATGTCGTCGACCTCGCGGCGAGTCAGGCGGAGGTGGTCACTCACGGCCCGACCTCCGCCAGCGCGTCACGCTCACTGCGGGAGCAATCCACGCAGATCTGCTTGTCCCGGTCGGCGGCGAGACGGCGGTCCCGTCGGTTGCACGTCGCGCACCAGCCGATGACGTGGCACCCGTGGTCGAGCTGCATCCGGAGCACCAACTGCGCGAAGACGTGACTCCGGAGGGCCGGACACTCGTCCACCAGGTCATCGACCTGGCAGAGCAGCCGGAAGGCCGTCTCCCGCCGCTCTGGCGTCGCGCGCCTCCTCTGGCGCCGCCGCGACTGCTTCATGATCTCGTCGAAGGGGCTTCGGCGCTTCTTCATCGCTCGGCCTCCGTGTTGCTCGTGGTCGTGGACAGGTGCTGGCGGGGGTGCGTCGCGGCGTAGGTGCGCATCAGCTGCTCCGTGCTGACCCGGGTGTACCTCTGGGTCGTCGCCACCGAGGCGTGACCCAGCAGCCGCTGGACCTCGGTCAGGCTCGCGCCGCGGTCGAGAAGGTGCGTCCCCATCGCCCGCCGAAGGGCGTGCGGGCCGACGTGACCCGGCACGCCCGCGCTGGCCGCCGCCGCCGCGACGATCCGGTGCACGGACCGTTCCGTGAGGCGCCCTGCGCGGAAGTCGTTCCGCGCGACGTTGATCCAGACGGCATCGATGCTCGCGCTGTCGCGGCCGAGCCACTCCTCGCGGACGTCCAAGTACTCGCGGATCGCCTCGACGGCGGGGACCCCGAGGCAGCCGAGGCGCTCTCGCTTCCCCTTCCCCCTGAGGAGCAGCTCCCCCCGCGACAGGTCCAGGTCGGGCCGGTCGAGGGCGACGAGCTCCGCCACGCGGCAGCCGGTCGAGTAGAGCGTCTCGAGGATCGCGGCGTCTCGGACCTCGATGAACGACGGTCCGCGGACGGCCTCGATCATCGCCTCGACCTCGGCCTCCGTGAGGACCGGCGGCTCGCCCGGCGGCACCGAGGGCCTCCGGGCGAGCTCCGCAGGCTGGTGCGGGATCGCGTGGCCGGCGGCGGCCACGTCGAACAGCTTGCGCACGGCGGAGACCGCCCGAGAGATCGCCGCCGGGCCGACGCCGGCGACGGCGAGTTCGGCCAGGTGCGCCCGGACGTCGACGAGCTCGACCTCCGCGATGGACTCGACGCCCCGGCGCGCCAGGCTCCAGACGAAGCGGTCGAGGTCGTGTCGGTACGCGCGCAGGGTGTGCTCCGAGTGCCCCGTGGCCTCGAGCACGCGCAGGGTCTTCTCGACGGCCTCCTGCGGCGGGACAACCAGCTCCAGCTGGGCGGCGGCGAGGCCGCTGACCTGCGTCAGCAGGCGTTCACGGGCGCGAGGCGGGATCGCCTCGAGCGTGTCGCTCAGCGAGGCGGGGACGTGGTGGTCGGACATGGACGTAGCTCCCTTTGGCGAGGGGCGTGGAGACGCCGCGCCGACCCGGACGCTCCGGGCCGTGGTGAGACGCGACGTGTGGTGATCGGTGCGCGGACCCGCTCGGAGGGGCGTCGCCTTCACGGGGCACCTCCGGCCGGTGGGCGGAGGAAGCGCCGGAGCGACAGGAGGGCGGCGCGGCGGCGGTCGGGCGGGAGGGCGAGCGCGGCCTCCAGCGCGGCCCGCTCGTCGTCAGGAAGTGCGACCGGCGGCCGGTTGCTGCAGGGGTTGCTGCAGCCCGACTCCTCGGGCGAGGGCGGTTCTACGCAACCCGTTGGTACGTCGGCACCTTCCGGCTGTTCGTCGCCGGTAGGGTCGCAGCTCGACAAGCTGGGGGTCGAAGGTTCAAGTCCTTCATCGCCCACCACTCCCCTTCCTCGCACGACGTCGCATCCGAGCGCACAGGAGCGCACGGGCCGCCGATCCGCGCGGCTTCGGAGTCGGTGCCCGCGTCCACGCTACGACTCGATCGTCAGCACCAAGTCCGTCGATCCAACGGGCACTTCACGTCGATCGCGGACGTGGTTTCCTCGGCTCGCGCCGATGCTCCACTCCTCGTTTCCAGTCGTTCCGCGAACGGTGAATCGTCCCTGCTCATCCGATCGGGCGCCGAAGGACTGGGACCTCCCCTTCATCTCGACGAGCGCTCCGCGAATCGGTCGACCCGCCGCATCCACGACGCGCCCGGACGCGAGCAGCGGAGCGACCTCGAAGCGCGGCCGCCCGAGATCGACGACCCCCTCGGGCCAGGAAGGAGGAAGCTCGACGCAGGCGATCGCGAGCGGGTCGTGCTCCGGCCGTTGTTCCTTCGGATCACCCCGCACGAGGACCACGCGTCCGTCCAGCTCGGACCGAAACCAGCCGGGCGGGCGAATCACGAACCGGCCTTCCCGCGACTCCACGTCGCAGTGATCGAGGCAGGTCACCCACCACGACTCGTCCCACGCTCCACGAGAAACCACGGTCGCGTGGTCGACGTCTCCCAGGCCGGCGAACGACGTTCCCCGACGCATCGAGACCGTGCGCTCGACGCGCCCGTCCTCCGCCGGTGGATCGAGTGGCACGCGCAGCGGAGCGAAGCGCGCATCCTCCACCCAGACGTGGACGAAGAGTTCGCGCGAGAGATTGAACCCATGGAGCTCGACTCGCCCCCGTTCATCGGTCACGTGGTGCCACTCGTCGGAACCCCAGGGTGTCGGAAGCGACTCTTTCGTCACTTCGACGACCGCGCCCGTCACCGGTGTTTCGCTCGGCGAGAGAACCGTCAGGGCCACCGACGCCGTCGGGCACCCAAGTCTCAGGACGACCGGCCGGGACTCCGCGTGCTTGTACTGGAGAGTCGCGCCTGCACTCGCGTCGAAGCTCGATGCGTGCACGCCCCGGTCGCGATCCAACTCAGGGTCACTCTCGTTCCGCTCGAAGAACAGCGGCGCGTCAACCTCTCCATTCGAGTCCGTGTGGCCGGTCCAGAGCACGAGCTCAGGGCGCAGGGGCACCACGCAGGTGGTGAAGCTGACCTGCACCGGCACCCCCGCACGTGGCTGCCCGTCATGTCCGAGGACGAGGATCCTCGCCGAGCCCGACGGCGACTCCGCCGAGTCGCAGCCCGACACAAACCACGCGAGGAGCGAGACCCACCAGCGGAGCATTCTCTTCGTCCCCAAGTCACATACTGCCGTCACCCGATCGAGGGGCTTCGAAAGTGCCGGTTCGACGCGAACGGCGGGCCCGGTCGGACCGCTCTCATCGTAGCGCCTTCGCGAGGGACCTCCCGAAGCTGCACAGGAGTGCGATCTCCTACTCCCTCGATCCGACGCGTGCCGCCTTCCACCGTCGGAACAGGATGCGCACGTAGAGCACGGCGCCCCCGGCGAATCCCGCTCCGTACGCTGCGGTGTGGGCCCACAGATTCGCGAGGAAGCGCGGATGATCCGCCTCCGCGACCTGCGAGGCGAGCGGTTCGAGCAGCCACACGCCGCCGCTCTTCGCGAGCGAGAACCCGACGAGGCCCGCGCCCAGCGCGGACGCCGCCATGAAGGCGAGCAGCACCAGGACCGAACGGTACAGATCCCGTGCCGCGAGCTTCGGTCGTCTCCCGAGGCGAGCCGCGCAGGCCGCGCCGACGCCGATCAGGAGACCGCCCCACCAGCTCGCCACGACGCCCCAGAACAGGGCGAGGACGGTCGGCGACTCCGAGTCGATCAGCCGGGGGTGACCGACGGTGAAGGACTCGATGCAGACGAGCGCCGTGATCTGGTCCTGAACGACACCGTAGCCGCAGGCGGCGCCGACGAAGAGGAGCACGATCTCGAGGAACCTACCCATCGTGGACCGGCCTCATCACGGGCTCTCCCTCGCTCCTACTCCGACCACAGGAGCCGAAGTACCGGCTCGAACCGCCGCGTCCTCGGAACCGAGAGGAGGTCGTCGTACACCAGGACTTGCTCCCCTCCCCGGTCGACGGACGCGCGGACCCGGTACCAGCCCGGTCGCAGGACCTCGAACTCGAAGCGGCCGTCGTCGTCACTCCGGGAGGAGAACGTGACGACCCGGATCTCTCGCTCGCTCATCGGCGTCGGCGGCTGGATCTCGATCTTCGCGGCGACGCCGGCGCCGTGCTCGTCGAGCAGGCGACCGGCGACCGTGGTCGGGTGCAGAGCGACGGCGAGCTCCGTGCCCTCGCCGGCCGGGAGGTCGACCTCCCCCCTCGACTCCCCTCCGACCGTCAGCTCGTACCGCCCGGGCGGCAGCTCGGGGAAGAGCGCCGGGGACTCGAGCACGACCTCGAACTCCTCTCGCCTCGGCCACGCCAGCTCGACCGACAGGTCGTCGAGGAAGCGCGAGAGGGAGACCGGGTAGCAGGCGGGATCCTCGTCCTCGGCATCGACCCGGACGATCGCCGCGGCGCCGCGCGGCCGCCGGGCGTCGAGGTCCCAGGGCGTGAACTCACCGGCGCGCACTTCGACCGCGAACTGCGCCGGCTCGACCGCGGGCGCGTCGCCGGGGCCCGTCCACAGGGGGAGCCCGAGCGGGCCACGCGAGATCGCCGTCCAACCGGTTTCCGAGAGCTCCCCGCGGTTCACCCGGTAGCGCCCCGGCGGGAGCGCGAGGCGGTAGCGCCCCTCCGTGTCGGCGAGGACGGACTGGGCGAAGCCGTCGGCCCGGCAGCAGACGACGACGGCGCCCAGGGTCGGATCGCCGTCGAACCCCCGCACGGTCCCCTCGATCCCGCCGTCGGGGACGGTCATCACGAGCACCCGAGGCGGTGGCGGGGCGTCGCGCCGCAGGCCGAACGGCGCGGTCGCGACGGGCGCTCTCCCGAGCGCGCGCGCCCGGAGGAGAAAGCTCGCGTCCTCGGTGTACGGGAGCGCGAACCCGCCGGCGGCGTCCGTGGTCGCGCGAACGTGCAGCTCGTGGTCGTCGCGGTACGGCACGCCGAAGCGGAGCCCCACGCCGACGTTCTTCTCGGAGTCGATCGGACGGACCAGTTCCACCTCGACCCCCGCGAGCGGAGCCCCCCGCTCGTCGACCACGCTCCCCTCGACCGCCGGCGCCGACGGGAGCTCGATCGTCCGCGGCGCGTCGTCGGCGCGCATCGGGAGCTCGATCCAATCCGTCTCGACCGGGAGGAAGCCGCGGGCCCGGACCTCGACGCGCGCCGGCCAGCCGTCCTTCCAATGCGGAGGGAGCCGAGGGTGCGGCCTTCGATCGATCGCCCCGTCGTCGATCGTCACGACGCCGGCGTGATCGATCCCCACCTCGCCGGGTCGCGCCTCCGCGATCACCACCTCGAGTTTCGGCCAGGCCCCGCCGAGCGGCTCGCGCGGGCGCCCGTCCCGCGCGTCGCGGGCGAACGTCACCACGACATCCGTCGGTCTAACGGGCGAGCGAGACGTCGCGTCCACGACCCGCAGCCTCAGGAGCGGGCAGGACTCCTCGTCGTCCTCGCCGTCGTGCATCGCCTCGCCCCCCGCGGCCGGTCCCCGAACCTCTCCGATCGGGCACGAGGATAGCGGCTTCCGGCGCCCCGGACGGACTCATCGCCACCAGCGATGCAGCAGCCTCCGCACCGGCTCGACGGGCCACGGATCGGCGCCGAGGATCGTCACGTCCTCGCAGACCCCGCGGGCGTCGAGCCAGAGGTGCAGGCCCCGCCACCGTCCCGTGTCGGCCTCCTGCGCGATGTAGCTCATCCTTCGAGCATCCGCGATGAACGGCGGTCCGAGCCGCTCGGAGATCCTCTCGCGCGTCAGGCCGTGGAAGTCGTGGGCACGCCGGAGCGAGAGGAACATGGCGTAGCGCGCCTCGAGGTCGCCCGCTCTCCACGCCGCGGCGTCGAACGGCGCCGCGGTCACGCGCACGACGCCGTGCGTCGCCGCGGCGGCGAGGAGCACCGCCGCGGGGCCGATCCAGGGCGAACGCCGCACACGAGGGCCAGCCGTGCTCCAAGTCCTCGACGCGCGTCGCATCACGACCGTCGTCCCGACCGTTCGCGCGTCCCGAACCGACCCATGGAGGCGCCGAACAGGACCGCGGCGGCGATCACGGCGCCCGCCGGGCCGCCCGCTCCCATCCGTGCGAAGAGCGGCACGATTCCCGCGAGCACGCCCCGGCCGCGAAGGAGATCCGTGGTCGTCAACATCCCTCCAGGGTCGCACCCCTGTTCCCCCGTTCGCGTCACCGGCACGTCACGGCTGCGGCGCCCCGCGGACGAGGGATCGCTCCCGATGTCCGCCCTCCTCCCGGCGCGTCAACGGAGGAGAAGTCGGACGACGTGCTCGACGAACTCGACCGGCCACGGACGCGTGTCGGGGAACGCGGCCTCGCAGCAGATGCCCCGCGCGTCGAACCGGACCCGGAGGATGTCGTAGCCGTCGAACGGGTCGTCGGTCAGGTAGAGGCTCCCGAGGTCCGGCTCCCCCAGCAACCCGAACACCTCGTCCCGCGTCCTCCCGACCAGCTCGTGCGACCGGCGCAGGTCGTCGAGCATCCCGTTCCGCTCGCGACCCCCTCCTCGCTCCCAGGCCTCGGGATCGAACGGCTCCCGCCGCATCGCGATCGCCGCCACGGCGGCCACGAGCAGGAGCGCCGCGAACCCGAACCACCGGCGGTGTGCGCGCATCATCGTGTCGACCCGACGACGCACGTCACGGCGCCGTCACCCGGAACCCCGGCAGGAGGCGGTCGACCCACGCGAGTTCGAGGAACGCGACGGGGATCGGCGCCGCGAACAGGACGACCAGCAGGACGACCCCGAGACGGCGGCGGCCGAGGGCGAGGAAGATGAGCGCGGCGAGACCCATGCACGCCATCGTAACGGGCCCCGACCCTCCGGACGGTACGCTGCGGGCGTCACCGTCCCCTTCGGAGGTGAGCGATGAGCGGTCGGCGTGCGTGGTCCGGCACCCGGGCGCCGCCGGCCTACGCCGACCTCCCGGCCGCGACGTCCGCCCGGTACTCGTCCAGGACCCGTCCGAGGAGCGCGACGTCCGACTCGAACGTCTCGGGGAGCAGGGGGCCGAAGGAGAAGCGGAACCAGTTCGCGTACGGCGACACGTAGGCGGGGTCCTTGTCGTGGGGTCGCGCCATGTCGCAGTCCTTCCCCTCGAGGATCGCGGCGCCGTGCGCGAACAGGCGCCGGTTCAGCTCGCCGGCGTTCAGGCCGTCCGGCAGCTTCATCCAGTGGTAGAAGCCCCCGTCGCCGGTGAAGACCTCGAGCCCCATCCGCTCGAACGCCTCGCCGTAGCGCGCGCGCTGCCGGCCGTAGTGCCGGTCCACCGCGTCGCGCGCCCGGGCGACGCGCTCCGGCTCGAGGAGCTCGACGGCGTACCGCTGCGAGGGGTGGCTCACGCCGCCCATGCCGAAGCTGGAGTAGTTCGAGAGCGTCTCGACGTTCTTCCGGCTCGCGACGATCCAGCCGATGCGGATGCCGGGGCTCTGCAGCCCCTTGGTGCAGGCGCCCGCGAGGAAGACGTTGCTGTCGTCGAGGTCCTTCACGTACCGGATGCCGCTGACCCCCTTCGAGTGGTGGTACATCTCGTACGCCTCGTCGAGCAGGATGCCGTTCCCCGGCCGCTCGGCCATCGCGACCAGCTCCTCCAGCTCGGCCCCGTGGCGGGTGTGTCCGGTCGGGTTGCCGGGGTTGGAGAGGATCGGGAACAGGTGCGTCTTGTGGTTCAGGCCCGCCCGATCGAAGTAGGCCGAGTTGGGCGGATGGAAGCCGTTCTCCTCGGTGAACGGCACGACGCGCCAGCTCGTGTCGGTCTGCGTCAGGATGTCGAGGTACGCCGGCCACTCGGCGTTGCCGATGCGCACCTCGACGTGCTCCTTCAGGAACGCGAGGACCGTGTAGATCCCGGGGCGGCCGCCGGCGAACACCATCACGTTCTCCGGCGCGATGCGGGAGCCGTAGAACGAGTTGTAGTGCGAGGCGATCGCCTCCCGCAGCTCCGGGAGCCCCCACGCCTTCGGATAGAAGCGGTCCGTCCAGGTCACCTCGACGCGGCTCGGGAGCGCCGGTCCGCCCTCCAGCTGCGTGGTCAGCGGGAAGCCCTGCGACCACGGGTGCGTCCCCTCGGCCCCCATGAACTCCCCGAAGCGGTCGCGGAAGGCGTAGAGGGTCTCGTAGATGCCCATCGGCGGGCAGTCGTCGGACAGGAAGGACTCACGTCGCATGGGATTCGGATACCTGGGGAAGGAGGACGAGCGAAGGGGTGGCCGGCCGACGATCGGCGTGGCCGCGCCTCGATCTCCTACGGCGCCACGAACAGCTTGAAGCAGACGTCGTTCTGCGAGAGCGGAGTCGCGTTCCCGAACGCGATCCCGTTCGGGTACACGTCTCCGCTCAGCCCCACGCGGTAGTCCCGATCGCAGAAGGAATCGAACACGCAGAACCCTCCCCCCGGGACGCAGGTGTTCCCCACGCAGACGCCCGCGCCGCCTCCGCTCAACTGGAAGACGTACGCATGGCCCGGCGCGACCTGGATGCACTGCGAGGAGAGGTCGAAGTGGCCCGACCCGACCGTCGACGGGAGGAGCGCCTTCGGGACGACGCCGCAGAGGCCGGGACCGGGCACCTGCGTCCCGTCGAGGGTGGCCGCGCCGAGGGAGGTCGCGCCGTCGAACACCTCGATCGTGAGCGGATCCGTGGTCCACGCGTCGCACCGGATCGCGGCGACCTCGATGCCGGTCAGCTGTCCCGCGGCGTCGACCTGGAACGTCTGGCTGACGATCTGGCTCGGGTCGACGACGAGGTTGCCGGTCGGGACGAGGTTCCCCTGGTCGACGTTGCCGGTCGTCGCCTGCGCGGCGATGTCGACCTGGACGGCGTTCGTGATCGAGACCCCCGCGACCTGCGCGGTGTCGGCGATCAGGGCCTGGATGAACGCCGTCACCGGGCCGGCCTGCGCGC
>JBICIB010000779.1:0-4987 GCA_043101415.1 Planctomycetota bacterium JB042
CGCTCCCGTCGCGCGACGTCGTGATTACGACGTCGCCGATCCCGGAGAGGGTCGCGCGGAGGAGCTCGCGCTGGTCCTCGAGTTCGTGGATGTGCATCCGCTCCCGACGGAGGTTGCGGCTCATCGAGAGGATCAGGACTCCGAGCACGAGGATGCCGAGCACGCCGCCGACGGCGAGGTTGATCATCGCGACGCGGTAGCTCCCCTCGACCTCCCGCGCGCGCGCTCGGGTGCGCCGCTCGATCTCGGCCCGGCTCGCCTGGCGCTGCTCCTGGAGGGACGCCGCCGCCGCGGAGTCCTCGATCGCGACGACCAGCTCGACGGCGTCCTCGGAACCCCGGTCCTGGAGCATCGTGACCGCCCGCCGCAGCTCCGACAGGCGCGACGTCACGCTCTCCCGCAGCCGCTCCACGTCCTCCAGGAACTCCTCGTCGCCGTGCGCCGCCTCGGCGACCTCCTCCCGCCGTCGCTCCAGCTCCTTCGCCGCCGCCTCGAACCGGTCGTACCCTCTCTCGTCGCCGGTGAGGAGGTAGTCCCGCTGGCCGATCTCGGCGTCCCGCAGGGCGGTCTCGAACCGGTCGATCGCGAGGAGGAGGGAGATCGCCCGCTCCTCCTCGTCCGTCGCGTGCTTCAGCGCCCGGAGGCTGAGCAGGCCGACCGCCATCAGCGCGACCAGCAGCGACACGAGCGCCAGGACCCTCCGCCGCGTCGTGCGACCGAGTCGCTCGTGATCGATGCGTTCCGTCAAGGTCCGTCTCACTCCCGGGGCGTTCCGAGCGTCGGGTCGTGGAGATGTCCGACGCTCCATGCGACCGAACCCGCGAGGTCGACGCAACCGGTGCGCCAGCGTCGGCCGGCTCCCCCGCGGCTCCGGGCGAGGCCGAGCGCCCGTCCGACGGCGGCGCGGGAGAGGCGTTTCTACAAACGCGCCGACCGCCACGCCGGCCGGGGCGCGTCGAGCCGCCCGCTGGAGCGCGGGTCCGTGCCGCCGACGCATCGGCACGCACGTTGCACGCCGTCCCGGCGCTCGCACGGTGCGAGCTTCCCGCCGACGGCGCCGGCTCGTCGGAGCCCGGGACCCGGAGCCGGCACGACCTCACGATGATCGGAGTGACTCATGAACTCGGCGAACTGGGACATCCTGGCCGGCAAGTGGAAGCAGGTGCGAGGCAAGGCGAAGGAGCGCTGGGGGAAGCTGACGGACGACGACCTCGATCGCGCCGCCGGGCACCGAGATCAACTCGTCGGCATGATCCAGGAGAAGTACGGCAAGAAGCGGAAGGAGGCGGAGGAGGAGGCGGACCGGTTCTGCGAGTCCGTGTGCAACTGAGGCGCACCTCCCCCCTTCCCGTCTCCCCCCCACGCGAGGCCTCCGGCGACCCGTCCTCCGGAGGCCTCGCCCCTTCCGCGAGAACGAACCATGCCCTGTCTCCTGCTGCTCCTCGCGATCGTCGCGCCACGGATCTGCCTGGTCCTCCTCTGGCTGTTCACCGACTTCGTCTCGAGCGCGTACGACACGCTGCTCGTCCCCCTGCTCGGCCTGGTCTTCCTCCCGTTCACGACGATCGCGTACGCTCTCGCCATGAACCAGCGCGGTGAGGTCTCCGGGATCTACCTGATCCTCTGCATCGTCGCCGTCCTGTCGGACCTCGGCGCGATCGGCGGGAGCAGCCGTGGCCGAGGCTGACCCCGCCGGGCCGCCGGCGACGGGGACGGCGGCCGATCGACACGCCGAGCTCGAGCGGACCCGCCGGCTCGCGCGGCTCCTCGACGCGGAGTTCCGGCTGCCGGGGACGCGGTTTCGTTTCGGACTCGATCCGCTGCTCGGACTGGTCCCCGGCGTCGGCGACGCCCTCTCGGCCGCGCTCTCCGGGCACACGATCTGGCGGGCCTCGAGGCTCGGCGTCCCCGGCCGCGTCCTCCGCCGGATGATCCGGAACGTCCTCGTCGACCTCCTCCTCGGCGCGATCCCGCTGGTCGGCGACGTCCTCGACTTCTTCGTCCGCGCCAACCGCAAGAACCTCGCCCTCCTCGAGGCGCACCTGGAGAGCGCCGGAGCCTCGGCGAACACGGAGCCCTGACGGGGACGGCCTTCTCGGCGCGGGCCGCGCTCAGTCCCCCTCGGCGCTCCGAAGCGCCGCGACCGCGGACCTCACGAACTCGGACGGTTCCTCCGACCGATACGCCACGAGGACGTCGCTCCGGAGGCTCGGCAGCTCCCCCAGCACCTCGACGGTCCGGTCGACGGCGGACCGCGGGAGGACGACCGCCGCGACGCCCTGCGCCGCCACGGCCCGCAGGATGCCGATGTCGGAGACCTCGCCGACGACCTTCGGCAGGATGCCGTGATCGCGGAAGAACCGGTCGATCTCCCATCGGGAGCGCGACGCGCGCGTGTGGTGGAGGAACGGAGCGTTCCCGAGGTCGAAGGGGAAGCGCTCGATCCGGCCCGCCAGGTCGCCGCTCGCGACCACGAGCATGCGCGGCCGGTGGAGCACCTCGGTCTCGATTCCGCGGTCGCTCGCGTTCGGGATCGGCTGGTCCGTGACGATCAGGTCGACCTCGTGCATGGAGAGGGCGTGGAGGAGCTGCGGCTCCTCGCCGGAGTGGATCCGCACGAAGAGGGACTCGATGCGAAAGAGCGGGAGGAAGGACTCCGCGGCCATCGATCGCGAGACCGTGGACGACACCCCGATCTCGAGCCGGTGGCGGTCGGGCTGATCGAGCATCTCCAGGCGCTCCATCAGCCGCTCTCCCTCGCGGAACATGATCGAGGTGTGCTGCTGCGTCACGCGGCCGACCTCGGTGAGCCGCAGCCCGGAACCGGTCCGGTCGAAGAGCCGGTGGCCGACGGCCGTCTCGAGCTGCTTGATCTGCTCCGAGACCGTCGGAACGGTGACGCCGAGCTCGCGCGCCGCCGCGGTCAGGCTGCCGGTCTCCGACACGACGTGGAAGTAGCGGAGGTGGTTGAAGTTCATCGACGGTCGTTCCCTTCGGGCCGGACGGAGCGAATCCCGCGGGTCGACGGCCGCCGGCCCGAGACGAGGATCGTCCCGAGCCGAGGGGGGGCGCGGCTCGGGACGATGAGGACGACGCCGCGGAGGAGAGGTGCGGCGTCGTCCACGTGTGGGGTCGTCGGGCTCAGACCCGCTTCAGGCCGCCGCGGAACAGCGACACGATGAAGAGGATCAGGAAGAGGAAGAAGGCGATCTTGGCGGCGCCCGCGAAGGCGGACGAGATGACGCCGAAGCCGAGGAGGCCGGCGACGAGGGCGATGAGCAGGAAGGTGATGGTCCAACCGAGCATGGTTCGTTCTCTTTCTTCTCGAAGGTCCGGGGATGGTCGGTGTGGCGAAGGGTCGGGTCCGGCGCGTCCGGGACGCGCCGGGTGGTCAGGGTTCGGGTCGGGTCGAATCGAGGACGGTC
Organism: Planctomycetota bacterium JB042; assembly: GCA_043101415.1. GTDB lineage: Bacteria > Planctomycetota > B15-G4 > B15-G4 > JADJEK01 > JAUIEL01. The sequence continues at coordinate 3,426 of JBICIB010000779.1, forward strand.
AGCTCTCGTCCGAGATCTTCTCGAGGAGCGCGTCCGCCTCCTGCTCGAGGTCCTGGCAGGTGGCGCGGACGTCGGCGACGAGCTCGTCCCACGCGTCCTCGCTCGCCTCCATCGCGTCCTCGAGGCGGTCGCCGAGCTTCACCCGCTCCTCCTCGAGGTTCGCGAGCAGGTCGTGGTACTCCGCCTCGAGGTCGTCGTCGCGGAGCCGGGCGCCGAGCGCCTCGATCCGTTCGTCGAGGGACGCGACGCTCGCCTCGACCTCGCGCATGAGGTCGGCGCGATCGTCTCGAGGGTCGTCCGAACAGCCGGCGGCCAGGGCGAGCACGGACGCGAGGGCGGCGGTCGTGAAGAGGCGCATGATTCGTCTCCTTGAGCGATTCGGTGTGCGACGGAGTCGCGAGTCGGCGGGTCGAATTGCGATCGTCGTGCCAACCGCGGAGACGGCCCGGAACGTGGTCGCAAGGCATTTTCCGGACATGACTTGCGCACACACACCGCCATGAGGACCCTCCGGCCCCCGCAGGCCGTGGCCGCGGCCGGCTGTAGAAACTGCCGCCGGTCCGGTCGGCCTCGGCGGCGCCGCGGCGAGATTGCAGAAACGTCCCGCCCGTCTCGGCGATCGACCGGCCACCGCCGGGCGCGGGCGCGGCGCGACGCGACGTCCGCCGCGGACGACGCATCCTCTTGTGCCGCTCGCTCCGGGCCCCGCCCGCTCGGGCCGCTGGCGGCGCCGTGCGCCCCCTCGCGCGCATCGGCACGACCGGTGCTCTCCGGTTCGCGTGATCCCCACCGGCGGACCGCCCGTCCCCCGGCCGATCACCCGGAACGGAGCGAACCCATGCTCGAGACCCTCCTGCTCGTCCTCCTCGTCCTCTTCCTGATCGGCGCCCTTCCACGCTGGGGGTACAGCCGGAGCTGGGGCTACGGACCGAGCGGCGTGCTCGGCGCCGTGCTCCTCGTCGCCGTCCTCTTCATCCTGCTGCGGCACGTCTGACGCGATCGGGCGTCGACGCCGCGACCTCCTCCGACTCCCCTTCCCTCCCGAAAGGAACGAACCATGAAGCCCCGTCGAACCTCCTCCCGCGCCGTTCGGACGCTCGTCCCGCTCGGCCTCTTCTCCGCCCTCCTGATGCCGATCGGCTGCGAGTCGATCGGAGACTTCTTCGACGACGCCGGGGACGCGGCGGAAGAGGTCGCCGACGAGACCGGCGACGCGATCGAGGACGCGGCCGACGAAGTCGACTGACCGGGGGTCGGCTCCGGCCGACCGACCCGAGAGGAGTTCCATGCGTCCTGCCTCCCTCCCGCTCGCGCTCGCCGCCGTCCTCGCCGTCCCCGCCGTCGCGACCGCGCAGGGATCGTCGCCGCCCGCCGCGGCGACCGCATCCCCGCCGGTCGCGACGGCGGAGGACCGCCTCTCCCGCGTCTTCGCCCGGGTCGACGACTTCCGGCACGTCGAGGTCGAGGTCCGGGACGGCGTCGCCCGTCTCACCGGGACGGTCGACGCGGGGGACGACATCGAGCGCGCGGTGGAGCTCGCCCGGTCGATGGACGGGGTGGTG
>JBICIB010000780.1:0-2724 GCA_043101415.1 Planctomycetota bacterium JB042
GTGTGCTCTTCCGATCTCGACCTGCGGGTCGTCGGCCTCCCGTCGGTCTCGGTCGCCGCGCCGACGAACGCGCTCCCCGGCCGCCCGCGGGACCGCGCGCGAGACCGCCTCGTGACCCTCGCCCAGCACCGCCCGGGCGAGCTGGGGCCCGCCCTCGGAGGGGAGGAGATCTACTGGCAGCTCGAGCCGCCCGAGCTCGAGGCGCTCCTCTCCGCCCTCCTCCACCGCCTCCCCGAGCTGGCGGATCGGCGGGAGGCGGTCGGCCGGCTGGTCGCCGAGGCGGTCGGGCTCGCCGGGCGGACGATCTCCGGCCCCGCGCTCGACGCGCAGCTCGATCGGATCGAGGCGCGGCTCGACGCCCTGGAGGCGCAGCCGGGCGAACCGGCGACCCCGGACGAGGAAGGGGCGCGGGCGGCGGCGGACGAGGCGCGCGGCGGGGACCCGGCCTCGCGCCTGTACCGCGCGGCCCATCGCATCCGCGCGGCGGAGGCCGCGAAGGCGGCGCTGGCGGGGGCGCTGGCGGAGGCCAGGGCGACGGCCGTGCGGCTCGAGCACGACGCGAAGGAGCTGGTCCGGCGCGAGCTCCAGATGGCGCGGGATCGCGCGCGGTCGTTCGAGGAGCGGGCGCGGGTGCACGGCGCGGAGGCGTCGGAGGCGAAGCAGCGGGCCTACGCGCTGCACGAGCAGGTCGCCGACGTGCGGGCCCAGCTCCGGGCGGCGCACGCCGAGCGCGAGCGGGAGCATCAGGAGCACGTCGAGCAGCGGGACCTCGCCGCGGCGCGGCACCGCGACGAGCTGGCGAAGGTCGCGGCGGCGCTCGGCCTCGACTGCGGCCCCGACCTCGGCTCGATCCTCCGGCACGTGTCGGTGGTGCGCGAGACGCTGCAGGACCGCGAGCGGTGGATCACGAGCCTCCTCCACGAGGCGGCGCGCGGCGTGCTGGGGCGGAAGCTCCGGCCGCACGAGCGCGCCTTCCTCGACGAGCGCGGCGCCGCTCCATGAAGATCCTGTTCGTGATCCACCAGTTCCTCCCGCGTCACGTCACGGGGACGGAGCAGTACGTCCGCTCGCTGGCGCGCGGGCTCCGGGACCGCGGCCACGACGTGAGGGTCTTCGCGTACGAGCCGCAGCTCGAGGCGCAGGGCGACGCCGCGGTCTGGATCGAGCGGGACGAGGACGTCGACGGCATCCCCGTGCGGCGGGTCGGCCTCCACCCGGACGTCGTGTCGAACCGGCAGCTCGCCGACTGGTCGCACCCGATCGCGGAGCGGCTGTTCCGGCGCGCGCTCGACGGGTTCGAACCGGACCGGGTCCACGTCTTCCACCTCCGGAACATCGGCGTCGGCGCGCTGGTCGAGGCGGAGAAGGCGGGCGTCCCGGTCGCGGTGAACCTCATGGACTTCTGGTTCGTCTGCCCGCGGTTCACGCTCCTCCACCGCGACGGACACCTCTGCGACGGGCCGCCGGACGACGGGCTCGGGTGCGTGCCGTGCCTCCTCCCGGACCTCGGACCGCTGCTCGAGCCGGTCGGCGAGCCGCTCCGGCGGACCGCGCACCACGCGCTCGTCCCGGCCGGGCACCGCGACTCCCGTGCGCACCGCGCCGCCGCGTTGGTCGGGCGGAAGGAGCGGCTCCTCGAGCGGCTCGCGCGCGTCGAGGCGGTGATCGCGCCGTCGCTCTTCCTGAAGCGGACGTTCGAGGAGCAGGGGTTCGACGGGGACCGGATCCGGCACGTTCCGTACGGGGTCGACCCGGCCCGCCTCGTCGGCCACGCGCGCCGGGAGGTCGTCGAGGCGGACGGCGTCCGGTTCGGCTACGTCGGTTCCCTCATGCCGCACAAGGGGCTCCACGTGGCGATCGAGGCGCTCCTCGGCCTGGACGGGCCGTGGGTGCTCGAGGTGCACGGCGACCTCGACGTCCACCCGGCGTACTCCGACCGCCTGCGGGCGCTGGTCGGGGACGATCCGCGGGTCGAGTTCGCCGGCGGCTTCCGTCCGACCGACCTCGGGCGGGTCCTCTCCGGCTTCGACGCGTTGATCGCGCCGTCGCTCTGGTACGAGAACACGCCGTTCACGGTGCTCGAGGCGCAGATGGCCGGGATGCCGATCCTCGCCAGCGACCTCGGCGGGATCTCGGAGGTCGTCCGGTCGGAGGAGAACGGCCTCCTGTTCGCGGTGGGGGACGTCGCCGGGGCGCGCGCGGCGTGCGCGCGTCTGATCGACGCGCCGGATGTCGTCGAGTCGCTCCGTCCGAAGGGGCCGGCGCGCACGCTCGACGACAACCTCGACGACTTCGAAGCGCTCTACCGGGACCTCGCTCCATGAAGCTCGGGCTCTCCGTTCCCCTCCCGGCGGCGACCGCCCCGTGCGCGCCGCTCGCGGCCCGGCTGCTCGAGTCGCTCGGCGCGGCGCACGAGGTGGTCGCGTTCGTGCGCGGCCCCGAGGCGACGGCGCCCGAGCTGACCGCGGCGTTCGACGTCCGACCCGCGTGCGACCTGCCGCCGGCGCTCGCGAAGGGAGAGGTCGCGGTGCCGGTCCACGTCCTCGCCGACGACGCGCACCACGCCCACCAGGTCCGGTGGGTGACCGAGTGTCCGGGCGTGCTGGTCCTCCTCTCCGACTCGCTCGACCGGCTCGGCGCGGCGCTCTCCGAGGCGCCTTCGCTCGCCGGCCGGCTGCGGGAGGCGTCGTCCGCGACGGTCGCGGCGACGCTCGAGGACGACCC
>JBICIB010000781.1:0-3638 GCA_043101415.1 Planctomycetota bacterium JB042
GACCTCGAACGAGACGAACTCGGATCTCAGCGCCGCCGGCGAGAAGAGGACGATCGCGCCGTGGCAGTACTCGACCCAGTTGCTGATGCAGCCGAACCAGTCGTCGCCGGCGTGGAGCCGCTCCCGATCGAGCAGGACGTCGAACCCCTCCCCCTCGAGGGCGGCGGCCAGGCCGTCGAGGAACGCGCCCGCCCCCTCCTCCTTCGCGCTGTGGCTGATGAAGATCCGCGGCCGCACCCCGTGCCTTCCTCCCGGCGTCGTCCGGAACGCCGGCCCAGCGTACGGATTCCGTCGGAGCGACGCGCCGCCGACCCCGAATTCGGGAGGCGGGGATCCCCGCCGGCCCGCCCCCTTCCGAGGAGGGTTCCCGCCGACCCTCCGTCAGGGCCCGACCCAGCCTCGCTCGCACGCGTGGAGGAACAGCTCGTCCGCCACGAGCGCGTGGCCGGCCGGGGAGAGGTGCCAGTCGTCGGGGTGGTAGAGGAGCGGCGCGCCGGCGGCGTCGCGGACCCTCCGCGCGGCGGGGAGGAGGTCGAGGACCGACACCCGGCGGTCGGCGAGCGCCGCCGCGACCGCTTCCCGGAGCCGCGCGATCGTCGCGAGCGGCTTCTCCCTCGCCCCCATCCACTCCGCGGCGGCGTCGACGGCCTCGGCGTCCCCCTCGACCTCGAGCCGGGACGGGATCAGGACCGCGACGAACCGGACGTCGCGGTCGCGACAGGTCGCGGCCATCCGCTCGACGATCGACGCGGCCCGTTCGACCGCCTGCTCCGACGCGCGCGGCCGCCCCGAGAACGGAGCGGTCCCCCACAGGAGCTGGCCGTGGCATCCCCGACAGTGACGCACGACGCGGGCCTGTCGGTCGTCGGGCGGCGGACGCATCAGACCGGCGCGCGCGAGGAGGCGATGCAGCGGACCGCCGCGGATCCGATCCCCCGCGAAGGCGTACAGCTTCGACGACGACGAGAGCGTCTCCTTCATGCGGGCGAGCGCTCCGTCCGGCTCCGCGCCTCCTCCGCCGCGCGTCGCCGGCGCGGGCTCGGGCCGAAGCGACGCGTCGAGGCGCGGGCGGGGGAACCCGCCGAGGCCGAACGGCGAGAGGTTCTCCCGCAGGTCGTTGGCGGGGTAGACGCCGAGGATCACCGCCGACGGCGCGTAGCGGTCGAGCGCCGGCTCGAGCGCCAGGCACGCCTGCGCGGTCGAGTAGCCGTCGACGCCGAGGTTCAGGACCTCGAGCCGCGGCGCGACCGGGGCGGCGAGGGACTCGAGGCGCGCGGAGAAGGTCTCCTCCCCCTCGACGCCGTGGCCGGCGGTGTGCGAATCGCCGAGCACGATCCATCGCCCGCGGTCCGGACCGACCTCGACCGCGGTGTCGCGCCGGAGGCCCTCGTCGTTCAGCCGCCACGTGATCGCGAACTCGTCGGTCCGGTGGTCGAACTCCACGCCGCTCCGGTGGCGCCAGCCGAGCCGCGGGTCCGGCTCGTAGAGGGCGCCGACCGACCCCTTCTCGCCGAGCCCGAACGCGCGGACGAGCAGCTCCGCGACGCCGAGACCGAGCGCGAGCCCGAGTCCGACCAGGGAAAGACGCTTCAGGATCGTTCGCGACACTCCGGATCGCCGCTCCGTCCGGGAAACGACCGGACCGGATGGTAGTCCCCCGGCCGTCGGCGCGGCCCCTCGTTCGGCGCGGGGGTCGGCCGGACCGACGGCCCCTCCCCGTCGCCGTCCGTTTTCGGCGCTCGGCTGGCCCCGTCCCGGATCGCGGGGAATACTGGGCTGTCCACCTTTTGGAGCCCGCTCCGATGCCGATCGCCGCCCCCGCCACCGACCGCGACGTCCTCACCCCCCGGGCTCGGACGTTCCTGGCCGACCTGACGCGGTCGCTCCGCCCCCGGCTCGACGCGCTCCTCCGCGCCCGCCGGAGCCGCCAGACCGCGCTCGACCGGGGCGCCACGCTCGGTTTCCTCGGCGAGACCCGAGCGCTCCGGCGCGCGATCTGGAAGGTCGCCCCGCCGCCCGACGCGCTCCGCCGCCCGGGCGTCGAGCTGGTCGGCCCGGCGGACCGGAAGGGGCTCGCCGTCGGACTCGGGGCGGGCGCCGAGGCGTTCGTCGCGGACTTCGAGGACTCGAGCGCGCCGACCCGCCGGAACGCGATCGAGGGCCAGCGAAACCTCGCCGACGCCGTCCGGCGCAAGCTCGTCCACGAGGACGTCGCGCGCGGCACCCGGGTCCGCGTCGACGACCGCGCGGCGCCGATCGTCGTCCGCCCGCGCGGCCTCCACCTCGTCGAACGGACCCTGCTGGTGGACGGACGCCCGATCCCGGCCGCGCTCGTCGACGTCGGCCTCTTCCTGTTCCACGACGCGGCGGAGATGATCTCCCGCGGCGCGCTCCCCCTCCTCTGCCTGCCGAAGCTCGAGAGCCACTTCGAGGCGCGCTGGTGGAACTCCGCCCTCGTCCGGGCGCAGGAGGCGCTCGGCCTCCCGCTCGGTTCGATCCGCGCGGTGGTCGAGATCGAGACGCTCCCCGCCGCGTTCGAGATGGACGAGATCCTGTACGAGCTCCGGAACCACGCCTCCGCGCTCGGCTGGGGCGCCCGCGACCTCGCGCTCTCGTACCGGAAGGTGCACCGCACCCGCCCGCGCGCCGTCCTCCCCGACCGCGCTCAGCTCACGACCGCACAGCCGTTCCTCGCCGCCGCCTCCCGCCTCCTGGTCCGGACCTGCCGCCGCCGCGGCGCGGTCGCGATCGGCGGCCTCTCGGAGCACGCGCCGGCCCCGGACGGCGGAGCGCCCGACGCGCTCCGCTCCGAGAAGGAACGCGAGGGGCGGTGCGGGTTCGATCGGACGCGGGTCGCGCATCCGGCCCTCGTGGAACAGGCGCGCGAGGAGCTCCTCGACGGCGCCCGGTCGGCGGACCCGGCGCGCCTCGAACGCGTCGAGGTGACGGCGGCCGAACTCCTCGCCGATCCGGTCGGGACCCGGACCGAATCCGGCCTCCGACGGAACCTCAGAGTCGGGGTCGTCGCCGTCGAGGCGTGGCTGCGCGGCGTCGGCCGCGTCGAGCTCGACGGCCGGTCGGAGGACACGGCGTCGGCGGAGATCTGCCGCGCCCAGGTCTGGCAGTGGCTCCGCCACGGCGCGACCCTCTCTGACGGCCGCCTCGTGTCGCCGGGGCTCGTCCGGACCCTCCTCGACGAGGAGACGAGAGGCTTCGAGGGCGGCCGCTTCGCGGAGGCGCGGGACCTGATGGCCCGGCTCTGCTTCGCCGAACGCCTCGCCGACTTCTTCACCCTCGAGGGGTACGACCTCCTCGAGCCGGTCCCGACGGACGCGGTTGAGATCGCTGCGCGAGGCTGAGGGCGCTGCGCTGGGCTGTCACACCGCTGCGCGGGGCACGGTCCACTGCGCGTGGAGCGATGGACCGCTGCGCGGGGCGTGCCGCTGCGCGCGGGGCGGTCGCGGCGCTGCGCTGGGCTCTTGTCGCTGCGCGGGCCGGTGACACCGCTGCGCGGGGCACGGTCCACTGCGCGTGGAGCGAGGGGCCGCTGCGCGGGGCGTGCCGCTGCGCGCGGGGCGGTCGCGGCGCTGCGCTGGGCTGAGATCGCTGCGCGAGGCTGTCACACCGCTGCGCGGGGC
>JBICIB010000782.1:0-2609 GCA_043101415.1 Planctomycetota bacterium JB042
CTCCTCCCCGCCTCCGCCGCCGCGAACGTGGTCGAGGGGGACTACGTCGAGGCTCGCACCTGTGACGTCTACACCGGCCCGTGTTTCGCGAACGCGGAGGTGAACGAGGCCGGGAAGGAGGCGACGTTCGGGTGGAGGATCCGCTCCGGCGAGGTCGACGGCGTCCGGCTCGACGGGCTCTCCGTCGTCGCGCTGGTGCGGGCCAGCGCCACCCTCGGCGATCCGTACTCCGACCCGGCGCCGAGCCGATCGGTGATGCTGGTGGACGAAAGGGCGGACGCGAACGAACGGGAGGCGCTGGAGCGCTTCGCGCGGGATCGGCTCGGCGCGCTCGCGGGGACGGTCGCCGAGGTCCGCCGGGCGCCGATCGAACTCGAGGTCGGCTGCTGCGCGAAGGCCGGGTGCGCGCGCCTCGAGGCGGGGGACGTCGTCTCCCTGGAGACCCGCTGCGTCGGCGGCGACGACCACGTCTGCGGCAACGAAGAGGTCTACTACCCGCCCCTCACCGACGGCGTCGACGCGGTGCCGGCGGTCCTGACGGACCACGAGGTGGTCGCCGCGTCGCTCGGCGTCCGGTTCCAGGAGGCCGGGACGCGGGGCGCGTTCACCGGGACGTTCCGGGCCGCCGTGGCGGCTGCGGCCGCGCCGCCGGCGGTGGCGATCGCCCCGAACGCGCGGGCCGACGCCGAGGCGCGCCCCGCGTCGAAGTTCGCGCTGAAGGAGATCCCGCGCGTCGAGGGGGAGGAGGCTCCGTCGCTCCCGGAGGAGATCCCCGCCGCGTTCGCCGGTCTCCTCGACCCGCGGGGCATGCGCGTCGAGATGCGCGGGAAGGCGTTGTACGACGTCTGGTTCCGCGCCGGGCTCCCCGTGGCGGAGACGCCGCACGCGGAGATGTCGTCGTCGTTCGGCGCGATCCCGCTCGGCGCGTTCGTGGGCGTGGTCCGCTCGTACGGCCTCGAGGTCGACTACCGCGAGAGTCCGATCGATCCGGGGTTCTACGCGCTCCGGTACGGACTTCAGCCGACCGACGGCGATCACCTCGGGACCGCGCCGTCCCGCGACTTCCTGGTCCTCACCGGATTCGAGGACGACCGGGAGACCGCGCCGGTCTCCGACATGGAGGAGCTCTCCGAGCTGTCGCTCCTCGCCTCGTCGACCGAGCATCCGACGGTCTGGTACCTCCTCGTCCCGGAGGGCGAGCCGTCGGAGCGCGCGCGGCTCTACGAGCACGGCGAGCGTGACGAGTGGATCCTCGACGTGACGCTCCCGAAGGCGACCGGCACCTCGGACGGCGGCGGCGAAGGAGGCGCGGAGGCGGCGCCGGGGGAGACGAAGGACGCGGCGCGGGCGCTCCGACTCGGCGTGGTGCTGGTCGGGGTGTCCGAGCACTACTGATCCGTTCGCCTCGCCGGTCGGACGGAGGGAAGGAGTGTCGATGGCGGTCCGGGTCGCCCTGGCGCTCGTGACGCTCGCCTTCGGTGCGGCCGTCGGGGGCGCCCTCGCCGCCGGAGACCGGAAGGCGTACCTGCGCGACTTCGACTTCATCGACGAGACCGTCCGGTCGAGGGCCGCGGCGATCGAGTCGAAGAAGGTCGATTGGAAGCGGCACGCGGCGCGCCTGAGGAAGCAGTTCGCGGAGTGCACCTCCGACGAGGAGCACCTGCGGAACTGCATGGAGCTGATCGCCGGACTCCGGGACAGCCACTCCGACGTGACGCGGGTGCACGTGGCGGACGTCGACCTCCCGGGGAAGTTCGACGGACTGTACGGCGCCGCGCTCGACTTCGCCTGGGACGACGGGAAGTTCGTCCTGCGGAGCGTGAAGGAGGGGCACGCCCAGGCCGGGCAGCTCGCCGAGGGCTCGGTCCTGGTCGGCGTCGGCGGCGAGCCGGCGTGGCTCGCGTTCGCGCGCGATCGGGCCCGCATCGAGCGGTGGTTCGGGATCTCGTCGCTCCACAGCCTGTACGGGTCGCTCTCGAACCGCCTCCTGCCGTTCGGGGACGCGCAGCAGCTCGAGCTGACGTTCCTCGAGCCGGGCGGCGACGTGTCGGCGGTGACGGTCGCCCGCTGGGGACCGGGCGGGAAGGCGCACTACCCGTTCGACGTCGAGGTCCCGGAGGGGATCGAGCACGCCGACGGCGCGGTCTCGACGACGCTGAAGACGAAGTGGTCGCCGAAGGTCGGCTACCTCCGGATCACCGGCGGGATGAACCGCGAGACCTGCGACGCGTTCCATGCCGCCCTCGACGCGCTGGCGGGGATGGAGGCGCTCGTCCTCGACTGTCGGGGGATGGGCGGCGGCGGGGACGCGTCGGCGTGGGAGATGGCCGGGCGGTTCTTCCCGGACGGCGTCGACAACGGTCGGAACGGCCGGATCGAGGCGTCCGGCGCGGCACAGTTCGATGGGCCGGTCGTCTTGCTGCAGAACGAGACGATGGTGTCGTCGGCGGAGACGTTCGCCTGGGCGATGACCGAGACCGACCGCGCGGTGTCGGTCGGGCGGCCGACCGGAGGTTGGGGGATCATCCCGAACGTCGTGTCGTGCCCGTCGGGGATGCTCGACCTGCGCATCGGCGTGAACGACCGGCCGACTCCGATCCGCGGCGTCC
>JBICIB010000783.1:0-2714 GCA_043101415.1 Planctomycetota bacterium JB042
GAGAAGGGGACCGCGGAGTGGTTCCGGTCGTGGGACGTGCACGCGCCGGGGAAGGAGGCGCTCGAGCGGCGGAGCGCGGCCTCGCCGGGGCGGGCGGCGATCGTGGCGCACCTCGCCTCGGCCCGGTCGGACTGGATCCCGCCGCTCGAGCGGCTCCTCCGCCTGAACGACAACTCGTGGGAGGGGCAGCCGCTCTCGTCGACCGTGTCGAACGACGCCTGGGCCGAGGCCGTGATCGACGTCCTCCTGACCGACCGGCGCGCGAAGCGGCTGCGCGAGGAGCTCCTCGACGAGCTGACCAAGGAGGGGCTCTCGGGGACGGGGATCCTGATCCTCCCGGACGGCCTCGCGCGGGCCCTGGAGAAGGCGTGGTCCGCCCACGTCGATTCGTTCCGCGCCGGCACCGCGTCGGACGACGGATGAGTCTTCATCCATGTCCGCCGAGAAGTTCGAACACCCGGGGCCCGCTCGGGTGAAGAGACGAGCGGCCCCGCGCTCGCCGTCACGCCGTTCCGGGTCCTCGCCGGACCCCGCCGAGCCCCACTGGAGACCGATCGAATGCCCCGCACCTCGACGCCGTTCGCCCTCGCGCTCCTCCTCGTCGTCGTCGCGCCGCCCGCCGGCGGTCAGGACCACCTCGACTCGGCCCGGGACTTCATCTTCCCGGACCCCGGCGAGTTCCACGCCATCGCGGACGTCGACGGGAACGGGGCCGACGACCTCGTCCGGTTCCGGGGGACGCCCGGGACGCCGACCCACTTCGAGGGGTTCCAGGTGATGTTCAACGACGGCACCGGAGACCTCCCGGGCGCCGGACCGTTCGTCGCCTTCAACCTGATCTCGAACCGCTTCCGCCCGCTCTCGGAGGACGGCCCCTACCGGACGTACGACGTCACCGGCGACTCCCGCCCCGACGTCTTCGTCGTGGAGGAGATCGACTACCAGACCGACTTCGCGCTCCATCTCCACCCGTCGATCGGGACCGGGACGTTCGGACCCCCGGTCTCGGCGCCCCTGACCGGCGCGATGCGGGGCGCGGCGTTCGGCCAGATCGACGGCGACCCCGCGATGGAGCTCGCGACCCTCGAGGTCGCCGGCTTCTCCTGGATCGTGACGTGGTACGACGTCGTCGGCGGGGTCCTCGTGCCGAGCGTGCCGGTGACCGTCCCGTTCCCCGGACCGTTCGGGTTCAAGCAGCCGGCGCGGCCCGTCGCGATCGACGTCGACCACGACGGGGACGACGACGTGGTCGTCGGCGAGGCGTCGGGCGCCGTGCTCCACGTCTTCCCGACCGTCGGCGGCGCGCCGAGCGCCGAGTCGGTCGTCCCGGTCCCCGGCACGACGTTCCACCGCGTCGACCCGTACGTCGTCGACCTCGTCGGCGGCGGCGCCGAGGACCTCGTCCTGATCGTGCGGGCGAACTCGAGCGACGCGGCGGACGTCGTCCCCGTGCTCACCGGCGCGGGCGGCCTGACGTTCGGCGCCGCGCACACGCTGACGCCGGGGACCGGCGAGACGTTCGGCGGCCGGTTCGCGTTCGGCGATTGGGACGGCGACGGCGACCCCGATCTCCTGAGCTACCCGTGGCAGGTGGGGGGCGGGGGGACCGAGGCGATCGTCGCGTTCTTCGAGAACGACGGCGCGGACGTCTTCTCGGGGCCGGTCGCCCGGGCGGAGACGGTCCGGGTCGGCGCGGCGCCGATCGGGACCTCCGACCTCGACGGCGACGGAGACCTCGACGTCGTGCTGCCGCAGGGCGCGTTCTACGGGCAGGGCGCGTTCGAGTCTTCGCTCGAGCCGGTGACGACCTTCTACTACAGCCCCTCGCCGATCGCCGCGCTCGACCACGACGGCGACGGCGACGTCGACCTCGTCCTCGACGACGGGAGCGTGCGGCTGAACGACGCGACCGGGCGGTACCCGGAGGTCGTCTTCCTCCCGCCGGCCCCCGCGGGCGTGATCGAGCGGGAGGTCGTGAGCGCCGGGGACTTCTCCGGCGACGGCCGGCCGGACCTGCTGGTCGCGCACTTCGTGCCGGGGCAGCCGCTGCCGCTCCCGGTCTTCCAGGAGATGCGCCTCTACGCGGGGGACGCGCTCGGGACGTTCGTCGACGCGGCCTCCGCGGCGGCGACGAACATGGCGCCGTACTCGCGCGTCGCGAACGTCGTGTTCGACCTCGACGCGGACGGCGACCTCGACGTCCTCGACGCGACGCCGGGCGGGTACTACCCGAACGCCGGCAACGGGACGTTCCTGCCGCTCGTGAACCTGTTCGGATCGGGGCACGAGCCGAGCGCCGTCGCCGACGTCGACCAGGACGGCGACCCGGACGTCGCGGTGGTCGACAACTGGTCGTCGCTCACCCTCTGGACGAACCAGGGCGGGCTGTCGTTCACGAGCGCCGTCGTCCACGCCGGCTTCCCCTCGCTCGAGTCGGACTCGGTGACGTTCGCGGACCAGGACGGGGACGGCGACGTCGACCTCGCCTTCTCCCAGGCGTACGGCGAGACGACCTTCCTCTACGTGAACGACGGCGCAGGCGGGTTCACCGCGGGCCCGGTCCTCGACACCGGCCTCACCACCGGCAACGACCCGCCGATGACGTCCCTCTCGTTCGACGACGTCGACGGCGACGGAACGATCGACCTCCTCGCCGGCGCGACCGGGACGCACAGCGACACGCCGCGCGACGTGCTCCTCTACCGGGGGCTCGG
>JBICIB010000784.1:0-9095 GCA_043101415.1 Planctomycetota bacterium JB042
GCCCCGCGCAGCGGTGTGACAGCCTCGCGCAGCGATCTCAGCCCAGCGCAGCGCCGCGACCGCCCCGCGCGCAGCGGCACGCCCCGCGCAGCGGCCCAACGCTCCACGCGCAGTGCCCCCCGCCCCGCGCAGCGGTGTCATCGGCCGCGCGCAGCGACCACAGCCCCGCGCAGCGACGACTGCCCCGCGCGCAGCGGACCGCCCCGCGCAGCGGCCCATCGCTCCACGCGAAGTGCCCCCGGCCCCGCGCAGCGGTGTCACAGCCTCGCGCCGCGACCAAAGCCCAGCGCAGCGCAGCAGTGTCACCGGCCCAGCGCAGCGCTAACATTCCCTCCCGGAGGCACCTCTTGACCCACTCGACCGACCCTTATCACCTCGGTTTCCTCGCGTTCAAGGAGGAGCGGTTCGAGGACGCGATCGAGTCGCTCGAACGATTCCTGGAGCGCGAGCCGGAGCACGTCGAGGCGCTGCACACGATCGGGATGGCGCACTACCGGCGGGAGGAGTGGGCGGACGCTCTGCGGTACGGCGAGCGGTTGGTCGACGTGGCGCCGACCGACCCGCTGTCGTTCACGACGTTGTCGCTCTTCCTGATGAAGAACGGACGGATCGAGGAGGCGGAGGAGGCGGGCGCGAAGGCGAAGGTCCTGAAGTGGAAGCGCGAGCTGAAGGAAGGGCCGGGCGGCAGCGCGGGGCTCGACGTGCTCGACGCGGCGCCGCCCTCGTCGCCGCCGGTGATGCCGACGATGCCGCAGATGCCGACGCTCCCCGAGAAGCCGAGACCGCCGGAAGACGCCGATCCGGACGGGGATGGCTGATCGCGTCGCGGGGCTCCTCGTCGCGGCCCTGGTCGCCGGCGGCTGCGCGGCCGAACCCTCCCCCCTGATCGAGGAGGCCCGCGGACCGGTGCGGTTCGAAGGGACCCGCCTCCTCCTTCCGGCCCCGACCGACGGCCGGACGCCGGCCCGGCCGCGCGACCCGCGCGAGGCGGAGCGGGGTCGGCTCCGGGCGGTCGGGACCGGGTCGGGAACGGTCGTCCTGCTGCGGGCCGACCGCGACCCGCCGACGACCGCGGCGCGGGTCGCCCTCGGGGACGGGGCGGTCGTGGCGCTCGCGTTCGGGGACGGCGAGGCGGCGCGCCACCTCTACGTCGCGCTCGACGACCGACGCCTCGTGACGATCGACCTCGAGGCGGACGGCGGCCCGGCGGTCGTCGACACGCTCGTCACGCGCGACGCGCTCGGGCTCGCCGCGGACGCCGAGCGGCTCGTGCTCCTGACCGACGAACCGCGCCGGCGCGTCCTCCGGTTCGACCTCTGGGACCCGGCTCGGCCGAGGATCGACGGCTCGATCGCGGTCGGGCGGGCGGACGGCGTCGCGATCGAGGACGGGCGGCTGGTGCTGTTCGACGACGGCGGCCCGGCGCGGCTCTACCGTTTCGCGGGCGGCAGCGGGACCGTGACGGTGCACCAGTCGGTGAACCAGTAGCGGGCGTCGGTCAGCCGCACGACCTCGCGACCGCCCTCGGCGGAGACCCGCGCCAGCGGCACCCGCGCGAACGTCCTCCACTTCTCCCCCGCGGCGGTCGCCGCCGCGAGGGCGACGCGCGGGTCGTCGGTCCCCTTCGCCGCCTCGCGCCCGTCGATCCTCCCCTCGACCACGTCGATCTCCTCCCAGAGGACGCGCCCCTCGGTCTCCACGATGATCGTCCACCGGCGCGGGTCGGCGACGCGCGGCGAGCGGACGAGGGTGACGATCGACTCGTCGGCGTAGAGGCGCGGCGTCACCTCGGCGAGCGCGAGCCGCTCGGCGCGCGCGCGGAGGAGGCCGAGGCCGGCGAGGTAGACCGCGGCGACGGCGGCGACGGTCCGGAGGAGCGCGCCCTCCCGGCCGACGAGCGCGGCGCGCGCGCGGAGGACGGCGATCGTCAGGACGGCGGGGATCCAGACGACGCGCAGCGCGAGCGGCGTGCGCGGCTCGTCGACCCCGAACACGAGGAGCGTCGTGGCGACCGCGACGATCGACCATCCGACGTCGCCGGCGACGCGGCGTCCGCCCGCGAGCGCGGCCGCCCCGCCGAGGAGGAGCCACATCCACGGGTCGACGACGAAGACGAGGTCGCCGTAGATCCACGCCCCGTCGAACGGCAGCCACGGCCGGAGCCCGTAGTTGTTCAGGAGGTCGAGGAGCGGGTGGGTCAGGAGGCCGGCCGCGACCGGGAGGAACGGCCCGCCGCGGCCGAACGCGTGCGGCGACGCGTCGTCCTTGCGCACGATCCGCTCGAGGACGTGCCAGAGCCAGGTCAGGACGACGACCTGCACCAGGACGCCGAGGACGGCGTGGGTGATCCCGCGGTGGTACGCGAGGTACGCGGGCGACCCCCCGAACGCGCGCACGACGACGTCGAGGTCCGGGAAGTTCGCGGCGACGACGAGCGCCGGGGTCGCGAGCGGCGACGCGCGGCCGAGGCGGGTGCGGGCCAGCGTGAGCGCGAGGAGCGAGTGGGTCAGGTTGTCCACGCCGGGACGCTACAGTCCGAGTCGTCCCGTCCGCGGAGAAACCCGGAGTCCCCCGTGATCGCGCCGCTCGTCCCGCTCGCCCTCGCCCTCGCGGTCGCCGCCCCGCCCGAGGCCGCGTTCACCGTCGGCGGTCACCTGCTCGACCCGGACGGGGCGCCGGCGGCGGGGGCGACGGTGACCGTCCTCCCGCTCGACGCGGGCGGGCGGCCGTTCGCCGGCGCGGCGCGGGTCGCCGGCGAGGGGACGTCGGCCGACGACGGGCGGTTCGAGGTGGCGCTGTCGGCCCAGCCGGAACGGCTGCGCGTCCTGGTCGAGCACGGCGGGCGGAGCGCGATCGTCGCCGACGGCGTGGAGACCGTCGCCGGCCGGCACGAGCTCGGCCCGCTCCGGATCGCGCCGGAGATCCTCGTCGAGGGGACCGTCGTCGACGAGGACGGCGCGCCGATCGCGGGCGTCTTCGTCTTCGCGGACGACGGCCTCGACTGGGCGGACCGCCAGCACCCGAACCACCGCTGGAACAGCTCCTTCTTCTGGCTGGCGGCGACGGACGCGGACGGGAGGTTCTCGTCGTCCGCGCGCCCGGAGGGTCCTCCGCTCCTCTTCGGCCCGGTCGACCTGGCGTTCGCCGGCGAGGGGTTCGCGCTGGAGGTCCGGCGCGGCGTCGACCTCGCCGACGCTCGCCGCCGGCGCCTCGACGTCACGCTGGTGAAGGCGGAATCGGTCGCAGGAGTCGTCGTCGACGCGGGCGACGACCGGCCGGTGCCGCAGGCGACGGTCCGGATGGTCGACGCTCGCACCGGAACGAACGTGTTCGGGATCGGCCACCGGACCGACGACGGCGGCCGGTTCGTGCTCCCCCCGGTCCCGGCCGACCGGTCCCCGTACGCGTTGGAGATCGAGCACCACGCGTTCCCGACCCAGCGCGTGCCACTGGAGCCGTGGCCCGTGGACGGAGAGATCCGCTTCGCCCCGGGGATGACGCTCCGGTGCCGGTCGAGCGAAACGGGTGGGGCCGCCGGACCGACATGCGAGACGCTTCGCGCCGAGGCGTACACACGAGTCGATGGCGGCGGCTGGAGACGCACGGTCGAGGAAGTGGCGATCCGATTCCCCCCGGCCTCCGTGCGAGAGGAACGCTGGTCGGCCGAGGTCCCGCCCGCCGATCGCCTCCGCCTCGTCGCCCGCGCCGCCGACGGCCGGACGTCCGCACCGGTCGAACTCGACCCGGCGGAGACGAACGAGGCGACGTTCGTCTTCGCGCCGTTCCGGTCGGTCTCCGGCGTGGTCGACGGCGGAGCGGCGGGCGTCCGCGTGGAGATCGGCCTCGCCCGCGGGCCGGGCCATCTGGTCGTTCGCGCCGCGACGACGACCGACGCCGACGGGCGGTTCCGGTTCGAGGGGATCGAGGCGGCGCGGCACGTCGTCCGCGCGTGGACCGACGGGCGCACCAGCCCGCTCGTCCCGGTCGACGCGGCGGGCGGAGACGTCGACGACCTCGCCGTGGCGACGGCGCCGGCGCCGACGGTGATCGCGGAGGTCACCGTCGGCGGCGCGCCGCCCGCGGTCCCGCTCGCCGTCGACGCCTGGCGGTTCGTGCCGCACGCGCGCGGCGACGCGTGGCGGATCGCGCGGTCCGCCGTCACCGGCCCGGACGGGACCGCGGTGCTCGGGCCGCTGGCGCCGGGGACGGTCGTGATCGAGGCCCGGCGGCCGCCGAGCCGGTTCGACGCGGCTCCCCGCTCCTTTGCGATCGAGGTGCGGCGCGACCTGCGCGATCACCCCGGCCTCGTTTCGCTGCCGGCCGCCGGGGCGACGCGGGTCGAGGTCGACGCGACGTTCCCGCCCCGCTCGGAGGTGCTCGGCGTCGTCCGGGCGGGCGGCCGGCCCCTCGAGGCGGCGTCGGTGCTCCTCCCCCCGAACGAGTCCCACGCCGCGCCCCCCGCCGCGGCGACGACCGATCGGCGGGGTCGGTTCCGGATCGTCGTCGACGGCGGCGGCGACCGGACGCTCTCCCTGCGGGCCGGGACGCTCCGGCACGAGCGGACGGTGACGATCGCCCCCGGCGCGTCGACCGGACTCGAGATCGACCTCGCCGCCGGCCCGGTCGTCGGGACGATCGACGCGGCGGCCGCGCCGGAGCGCCCCCCTCAGGTCGTCCTCGAACGCCCGGGCGGGGAGGCCGGCGGGTGGATCGAGTCGGCGCGTGCCCTCGCCGGCGAGGGCGGCGCGTTCCGGTTCGACCTCGTCGCCGCCGGCCGGTACCGGGTCCGCCTCGAGGACGGCACCCGGACGCTCGCCGACGTCGCCGGCGCACCGTTCGCGGTCGAGGGGGTGGAGGGCGCGACGGTCCCGCCGCTCCTCGCGCCCCGCGGCGCGACCCTCGCCGCCACCCTGGAGGTCCCGACCGACGGGCGGCCGCCGTTCGCGACGCTCGAGGTCGAGCCGGCGCCGGGCGCGCCGCCGTTCCCCCACCCGGTGCGCGGCTGGTTCGTCGGGACGACGGCGGTCGTGTCGGGTCTTCGCCCCGGACCGATCGTCGTCCGCGTCGTGCCGCACGGCGACTGGACCGCCGGCGACGCGGTCACGGTCGAGCTCGACGCGGAGGGCGGGACGACGCGCGTCACGCTCCCCGTCGCGCCGGCCGACTGACGATTTCGTCGACGCGCGGCACGCGACATTTTCGATCGACCTCCCCGACTGCTACGTTGACGGTCGGAGGGATTCGATGGCGCGCATCCGACCTGTCCTCGCGGCGTTCGTCGCCGCCCCGCTCCTCATCTCCTGCTCGCTCCTCTCGGTCCGCCCGACCGAGCGCTCCGAACTCGACGAGCCGGACTACGGCCGCCCGCTCGCTCCGGGAGAGGTCGCGCTCGAGAAAGTGACCGACCCGGCGGAGTACCCGGACTTCGGGCAGGGGTTCGGCGATCGCGACTCGATGATCCGCGCGATCGACGGCACGCTCGACTACTTCCGGAAGCCGTCGTCGCAGCAGTGGTGGCCGTACCTCGACATCGACCACGCGCGCTCGGTCGCCTCGCTCGAGGAGTTCCGCCGCGTCCTCCTCGAGGCGACGTCGCCGACCCAGCTCGACTCGATGGTCCGCGAGCGGTTCGAGGTCTACCGCTCCAAGGGGTGGGACGGCTCGGGGACGGTCCTCTTCACCGGCTACTGCCAGCCGATCTACGACGCGCGCGAGGAGCGGACCGGCGAGTACCGCTATCCGCTCTACGCCCTCCCGACCGAGCTCAGGAAGGACGAGTTCGGCACGCCGCTCGGCTGGGACACCGGCGGAGGCATCGGCCCCTCCCCCACCCGCGAGCAGTTCGACGCCGGCCTCCTCGAGGGGCGCGGTCTCGAGATGTTCTGGCTGAGGGACAAGCTCGAGGCGTACATCGTCCACGTCCAGGGATCGGCCAAGCTCCGCCTGCCGAGCGGCGAGCTCCGCTCGATCGGCTACGCCGGCAAGACCGAGCACGAGTACGTCGGCCTCGGCCAGTCGCTCGTCGGCGACGGCAAGATCGAACGCGGCCGCCTGAACCTCTTCGCGATCAAGGACTACTTCCGCGACCACCCCGAAGAGCTCGACGAGTACCTGAACCGGAACGCCTCGTACGTCTTCTTCACCGAGACCGCGGGCGGACCGTACGGCAGCCTGAACATCGAGGTCACGCCGTACCGCACCCTCGCCACCGACAAGAAGGTCTTCCCCCGCGGCGGCATCACCTTCTCCGAGACCGTCGTCCCCGACCTCGCCGGCACGATGCAGCCGTACACGAGCTTCGGGGTCGACCAGGACACCGGCGGCGCCATCCGCTCCGCCGGCCGAGCGGACATCTTCCTCGGGACGGGACCGGAGGCGGAGAGGATCGCGGGCGGGACGCACGCCGAGGGCCGGTTGTCCTACATCTACTTGCGGTAGAGGGGAGCAACGAGAGCAAGGGAGAGCAGGGGAGAGCAAGGGAGAGGCCGCTGACGCGGAAGACCGACATCCTCGGAGCACGCCGCGCCAGCGCCATCCCATGGGTCCTCACCGGACTTCCCCCTTCCCCACCCCGGAACCGGGTGAGGAAGTCCGCAGCGGGCGAGGCGGGGGACGCGAAGACGTCCCCGAACGCGTTCCAAGCCGCGCGGCGCTCCCCCTCGATCCGAACATGGAACGTGAGCGCGGAGGTGCCCGACACCGCCGCGAGCATCGGAGGTCCGTCCGCGAGCTCTCCTCTCGGCCGCGGTCCGATGCGCGCAGCGGTGTCCGGCACCTCCACGTTCACGTAGTCCACCGAGCCAGCCCATTCATCCGGTCCTCTCCTTGGTCCCCCCTTCCCCACCCCGGAATCGGGTGAGGAAGCCCGCAGCGGGCGAGGCGGGGGACGAGACGGGGAGGCTTCTCCGAGAGCGACCCCGCAGCGCGACTCGTCCCTTCGCGGGGACCACCCCCGACGCATCGCGCGAGGACGTGAGCGGGTCGGAGACACCTCCCCGGCTCGTCCCCCGCCGTGGCGAACGCGAAGACGTCCCCGAACGCGTTACGGTCCCGATATCCGCTCCACCTGGGCCCGCGTCTCCGCCGCGAGAGGAGGGACGGTGGCGCGGCGGCCGCCGATCCGGGCGTAGGTCGCGACGAGGGCGGAGGGGCCGCCGTCGATCACCTCGCGGAGGCGCTCGGGTTCCTCGAACCGGTCGACCGCGTCGAGCATCAGCGCCGTCGCCCAGGTCCCCCACGGCTCCTCGCCCGCCTCGGCGTTGTAGAGCGTCCACTCGAGGTGGCGGCGCTCGGCCTCCTCCAGCGCCGGGTCGAGGAGGCGCGCCAGGTTCGTCTCGAACCGATCGATCGCACGGCGGGCCGCGGCGTCGGCGCTCGGGCGGCGGCGCCCCTGGTCGTCGAAGCGGTACGCGTCGTCGAGCGCGAGCCACCGCCCGGTCCCTTCGTTCATCGCGACGGAGAGGAGGCGCGCGAGCCCCGACGCGGGACGCGCTCGGCCCGACTCGACCGCCGCGTGACGGACGTAGAACAGCTCCTGCGCGAGGCGTCGGGAGAGCCGCTCGCCGGCCGCGTCGGTCTCCGCGGCCCCGACCCACCACGCGTCGACCACCACGACGCGCCCGCGGTCGTCGTCGGGCGCGGGCGCGACCGCGATCGGCCGGTGCTCCGGCATCCCGAGGACGACCCAGACCTCGAGCGGCGGCACCCGCGCCTCGACCTCCGGCAGGAGCCGCCGGACGCGGCTCTCGATCGCGTCGCGACGGGCCGCGAGCACCTCCTCGACGCGACCGAGCCGGGCCTCCGTCCGGTCGTCGTGCCGCGCGGCGTGGAACGTGAAGTAGGCGTCCTCCTCCCCCGCGCCGGAGAGCGCTCGCTCGAACGCCGCCTCGACGTCCGCCCGGTCGGCGTCCGTGCAGTACGCGACGACGTCGAGCGCGCGGGCGAGGGCGGGAGGTCTCGGCCCCCGGACCTTCGCGGCGAGGATCGCCCGCGCCGGCGCCGCGTCGATCCGGAGCGCCCCGGCGGCGGAGTCGTCGAACGTCCGCTCGAGGAGTTCGACCGGCGAACGCCTCGGGACCGCGGGCGGCGGCGGCGCGGAGACGTCCGACGCGAAGGGATCGGGGACCGGGGCCGGACGGGTCGCTCCGCCGGCCGACGCGTCGGTCGCGGGCTCGCGCTCGGTCGCAGGGTCGCCCGGCGCCTCGATCCGGACCGCGTCGGGACCGCTCGGCGCGCGACACCCGGTCGCGAGCAGCGCGCCGGCGACGAAGGCTCCGATTCGCGTCCCGCCCGAACTCACGCGTGCACCCTCCGCACCCGGCCGATCACTTCCGGCGCAGGACGATCTCGTGCGCGACCGACGGGCGCCCGGGCCGCGCCAGCACGAGCTTCAACCGCGACACTCCGGGCGGCACGACGCACTCGATCCCGCGCCCCATCGGTCCGCCGGGGACGGTCCGGTCGACGATGCGGTCCTTCTCGAGCTCCCACAGCGTGAGCGACGGCCACTCCGCCGTCAGGCCGAGCAGGGCGTCGCAGACGAAGACGACCCGCTCTTCCGTGACGTCGAACGGCCCGAACGGCGTCTCTCCCTCGACCACGCGCTCGGCCCCCTCCGCGCCTTGCAGGAGCCTCGGCTCGAGCCACGCCCGGATCCCCGCGAGCGCGAGCCCCTGCTCGAGGAGCGGGATCTCCTCGGCGTCCCGTCGCGCGCCGCAGTGCCGCACGCCGATCGGCGTCGGCTGGCCGGCGACCGCGATGCGGAACTCCGGGTCGACGCGGGCGGGCGGAGGCTCGAGGAGCGTGAAGTCGGAGAGCGGCCGGTCCGCGAGCGCCGCGATCCGCGCGGCGTCGGCGCCGACGATCTCCGCCTCGTCCCGCCACGGGAGGCGCTCGACGCGCGCGCGGTCGAGAGTCGCCGCACCGCCGTCGACCGACACGCGGATCACCCCCGCCGGGAGAGGACCGGCCGCCTCGGCGTCCGGCCCCGGGACGCCGTCCAGGAAGAGCTGGAACCACCGCCCGCGCTGCTTCAGCTCGACCGCGAACGCCCGGCCGGCGTCGACCGTCGCGCGGCGCGTGCCGGTCGGCCCCTC
>JBICIB010000785.1:0-6311 GCA_043101415.1 Planctomycetota bacterium JB042
CAGAAGTAGCCGATCAGGTTCGGGTCGTCCTTCGAGAGGGTCGTCACCGCTTCGATCAGACGCCGGGCGTTCCGCTCGTACTCCGGGCTGAAGACGTCCTCGTACTTGAACGCCTTCCGCGTCCGCCATCGCGAACAGCCGGACGTCGTCATCTGATCGATGAACGGCATCCGCGCCCACGTCTCGGGCGGTGCGCCGTAGCCGGAGTTGTTGAACCCCCAGGCGCGGAGGTCGGAGACGATCCGCGCCGAGCGGCGCGAGGCCTCGGCGCCCCGGACGTGTCGCGACGGCGCGCCGTCCTCCTCGAGGAAGACGTGGGTGTGGTTCAACCCGAGCGCGAGGAAGGCGCCGCCGTCCGGGGTCACGAACGCGTGGCGGTCGCCGAACCTCGCCAGCCGGAACGCGCCGGTCGCCTCGGCCGTCAGGACGGTCGAGCCGCCGAAGCGGTCGCGCGGCGCCTCGGGCGGGGGGGCCGCCTCGCCCCGGGCCGCGATCGCGCCGAGGAGGAGTGCGCCGGAGAGGAGGGCGGTCGGGCGGTGTCGCGTCGGGGTCCGCATGGGGTCGGTTCGCGGTGGGGGCGGCGAACCGGAATGATACACTCCGGGCCGTCGCCGTCTCCGGGCCCCGCCGACCCATGACCGAGAGAGCATCGTGGTATCGGAGGCACCCTCGCCTCGTTCGGGCGGCGCTCGTGATCGCCCCGATCGCGCTCCTCGTGCCGGCCGGCGAGGTCGTGCTCCGCGCTCGGGGGGTGACGCCCGGCTACGTCGAGCGGTACTCCAAGAAGTCGTTCCGACGCGTCGAGACGCTGGAGGTGGAGCGTCGCTTCGTGACCGACGAGGACGGCGTCTGCCACGCCGACCCGGCGGTGGAGCGTTGGGGCGGCGGCGTGGTGATCAACGACGACGGCTTCCGCGGCCGCCCGTTCGTCCGACCCGCGGCCGACGCCGACCGTTCGATCCTGTTCCTCGGGGACTCGTTCACCTGGGGGATCGCCGCCCGGCCGTTGACGAACTCGTTCGTCGACCTGGTCGACGGGGCGGGGTACGTCACGTTCAACACCGGGATCCCCCGCGCGCACCCGAAGCAGTACGCCGTCCTCGCCGCGCGGTACGTCCCGCGCCTGAAGCCGGACGTCGTGGCGGTGATGTTCTACATGGGGAACGACCTCCTGGACGCGCCGCCGATGGAGCCGTTCCGCGGCACGCACCACCAGACGAACGCGGGGGACTTCGAGGCGTACACCGAGGACGGACGGTACATGACGGCGGAGGAGGCGTACCGGTACCACCTCGACCGGAGCAACGCCGTCGCCGTCCCTTCCCCGGACGACCGCTCGATCGTCGCCGCCGTCCGCCGCGCCGCCCTGGCGACCGCGCTCGGGACGAAGCGGCTGGCGGTCCTCACTCCGAACGAGGACGAGCCGCGTGCCGGCGGCGGCGCGACCCGCCAGGACCGGCGGCGGCGGAAGGTCGACGCGCGCGCGTTCCTCGGGGCGATCCGCGACGTCGCGCGACGGCACGGCGCGGAGTTCCACCTCTTCCTGATCCCGGTGCGCCCGGAGCGCGAGTCGGGCCTGAACTCGATCGAGGGGAACCTCGACGTGTTCGAGGGGTTCGAGCCGCACGTGCCGGACGTCGAGTTCACGGCGGCCGACCACGAGCCGCTCCCGGGCTGGCACTTCAACGACCGTGGGCACCGGAAGTACGCCGAGTTCATCCTGCGGGCGCTCGGCGACGGCCGGGCGCTGCCGCCGCCCCGCCGAGGGACGGGACCGCGCTGAGGGCTCGTCGCTCGCTCGATCGGTCCCCGCTCAGCCTCCGCGCAGCCGCTCCACGAGCGCGTCGCGCACGACCTCGTGGCCGGTTCGAGTGAGGTGCTCGTCGGTCCGGATGTAGAGGCCGTTCGAGCGGTCGGCGGCAGCGTGGGCGCGGAACGTCGGCGTCACGTCGAGGAACTCGACGCCGAGCTCGTCGCACGCCGCGGCGATCGGCGCCGCCCATCCCCGGCGCTCGCCGTCGACCTCCGGGTCGCAGCGCGCGCGGTCGGCCTCGTCCTCGAACCGGATCCACGGTCCGTAGACGCGGAGCATGATCGGGAGGTACAGGACGATCAGGCGGGCGCCGTTCTCGCGGCAGAGCGCCGCCCCTTCCCGCAACGCGTCGAGCGTCGCCTCGAGGCCGCGCGCTTTCACGTCGGCGTAGGTCGGGTCGAACCGGTACCGGAGCCGGAAGCGACGGTCGTCCCCCTCGAGGCGGAGGAAGACGCGGTGCCTCACGCGGGTCGTCGCGTCGAACAGCGGCTTCAGGAGCGAGTTGTGGACGTATCGCTCCTCGATCGAGCGGGTGACGCGGTGCGGGTCGTCCCGCCACTCGACGAACTTCTGCGCGTCCCCGAGGTCGTTCCCCTCGAACAGCTGCCAGACGACGACGTCCGGCGTGTATCCGAGACCGAACCGTCGCAGGACGATCAACTCCTGCGGCGGACCGTACGCGCCGCGACCGAGGTTGACGACGGAGCGACCGAGCTCGCGGCCGACGAGCCGCGCGAAGCAGTCTCCCTCGTCGACCTGCGCCGCCTCGGTGTACGAGTCGCCGAGGAAGACGATGTCGACGTCGTCGCCGACGTCCGGCGGGTTGTGGAAGCCGTTCGCGTCGGTCCGATAGTGGATCGCCGCCTCGACGTCGCCGGGCGCCCCTTCCCATTCGATGTTCGGCTTCCGGACGAACCCGAGCTCGGGGTCCGGCTCGTTCTGCAGGCGGGAGATGTGCGCCTCGTCGAGCCAGTACGCGGGCGTCCGCGCGCCGACCCAGAACAGGGACCAGCCGATGTCGACCGCGAAGAACGGCACGAGGATTCCCAGGACGACCGCGAAGGCGCGGTGTCCGATCGGCTTCCGGAGCCGGGCCGGGGCCAGGACGACCAGGGCGAGGGCGACGGTCACCAGGAGGATCGGCAACCCGCGGTAGACGTCGACCAGGTGGTAGTGGCCGAACAGCACGTCCCCCCGGTGCTCCCGCGGGACGAAGAGGGGCCGGACCCAGATCTTCGCGGCGGCGAGCGCGAAGAGGGCGAACAGCGCGAGGGCGACGAGGCGGGAGGCGGTGGGGCGGGGCATGGCGTGAGGGTACGGGGTCGCCGCGTCGGACGAAAGGCCCGCGGCCCCCCGCCGGGGGGCGCTACGATCGCCCCCGTCGCCTCAGGTGCATCGGACCCGCTCGGAGGACCGCTCGCATGGCCGATCTCTCGAAGTCGCTGGTGGCGGAGGTCTCGCGGAAGAACCCGCACGAGCCGGAGTTCCTCCAGGCGGTGGAGGAGGTGTTCGAATCGCTCGAACCGGTGCTGGAGCGCCACCCCGAGTACCTCGCGGCGCGGATCCCGCAGCGGATCGCCGAGCCGGAGCGGGTCGTGATGTTCCGGGTGCCGTGGGTCGACGACCAGGGCGAGATCCACGTGAACCGCGGCTACCGCGTGGAGATGAACAGCGCCATCGGTCCGTACAAGGGCGGACTCCGGTTCCACCCGTCGGTGAACCTCGGCATCCTGAAGTTCCTCGCGTTCGAGCAGGTGTTCAAGAACAGCCTCACGACCCTCCCGATGGGCGGCGGCAAGGGCGGGTCCGACTTCGATCCGAAGGGGAAGAGCGACCAGGAGGTGATGCGGTTCTGTCAGGCGTTCATGGCGGAGCTGTTCCGGCACATCGGTCCGAACACCGACGTCCCGGCGGGCGACATCGGCGTCGGCGGCCGCGAGATCGGCTTCCTGTTCGGCCAGTACAAGAAGCTCGCCAACGAGTTCACCGGCGTCCTGACCGGCAAGGGACGGAACTGGGGCGGGTCGCTCATCCGGCCCGAGGCGACGGGGTACGGCTCGGTCTACTTCGCGGCGGAGATGCTGGCCGCACAGGGGGACTCGCTGGAGGGGAAGCGGTGCCTCGTGTCGGGGAGCGGGAACGTCGCCCAGTACACGGTCGAGAAGCTGATCGAGCTCGGCGCCAAGGTCGTCACGCTCTCCGACTCGAGCGGCTGCGTCCGGGACCCCGACGGCGTCACGCCGGAGAAGCTCGAGTTCGTGATGGAGCTGAAGAACGGGCGGCGCGGGCGGATCCGGGAGTACGCGGAGGAGTACTCGAGCGCCACGTACACGGAGGTCGATCCGGCGGCCGACCACGACCCGCTCTGGACGGTCGAGGCGGACTGCGCCTTCCCCTCGGCGACGCAGAACGAACTCAACGGGCGGGACGCCAGGAACCTGGTCGAGAACGGCGTGAAGCTCGTCTGCGAGGGCGCGAACATGCCGACCACGCCGGACGCCGTCGAGACGTTCCTCGAGGAGGGGGTCCTGTTCGGTCCGGGGAAGGCGGCGAACGCCGGCGGGGTCGCGGTCTCCGGGCTCGAGATGTCCCAGAACTCGCTGCGGTACGCGTGGACCCGCGAGGAGGTCGACGAGAAGCTGAGGTCGATCATGCGAGAGATCCACCGGAGCTGTCTCGAGGCGGCGAAGGAGTACGGCGCCGACGAGCGCGACTACGTCGCCGGCGCGAACGTCGCCGGCTTCCTGAAGGTCGCCGACGCGATGATGGACCAGGGCGTCGTCTGAGGCGGCGGCGAAGCGGGCGCGCCGCCGCCCGCCCGCGCGGAGCCGGCGCGGGCGGGCGGTCCGGCGCTCGCCGGGGTCAGTTCAGCCGCTTCTTCGCCTTCACCTTCCCCTGGAACGCGCCGCGCTCGCCGCCGCGCGCGAGCACGCCCTTCGCGCGGTCGAGCACCAGCCGGCCGCCGTCGAACTCCCCCCGGAGCTCCGCCGCGAGCGTGGCGAGCCCCTCGGACTCCGAGGGGAACCGACGCGCCGCGCCGTGCGCGACGAACTCCGCCGCGCCGAACGGATGCCCCTCGAAGGTCCGGAGCACGATCGACTCCTCGTCGAACGTCGTGGCGAGGTCGAACGGGTCGAGCGTGTCGTCGGTCAGCGCGAGCATCAGGATCCCCGGCGCGATCGACAGGACCGCCTTCTCCTTGACCTTCGTCGTCGGGATCGACTCTCCGGAGAGGCGGCCGGCGATCTTCGCGACGAATCGTTGCGGCGAGAACGCGAGCGCGAACGGTCCGTTCAGGACTCCCGGGGGCGCCTTCCGCTCGCCGAGGACGACGTCGGTCTCCGGGTCGACGATCAGCACCTTGTCGTCCGCGCCGCCGCTCGTGAGGTAGAGGCGGCCGTCGGGCCCGAACGCCGAGCCCTCGGGGAACGAGAGCTCCCCCTCCGCGTCGATGTCGGCGAGGTGCTTCCCGCGCGCGTCGAACCGGCAGTACCGGGACGTGCTGGCGCGGACCCAGAGGTGCCCGCGGGGGCCGACGGTCACCTTGCTCGCGAACTCGATCTTGTTCGTGAACGTGCGGACGAACGCGCCGTCGGTCGTGTACTCGCGGACGACGTCGCCTCCGGCGTAGAGGTGTCCGTTCGGCCCGATCGCGAGCCCGCGGACCGCGTCGTCGGTGTCGAAGTGGCGCACGAACTTCGAGGTCGGCCCGGAGACGTCGTACTCCTGGACGACCTGGTTGTCGGTGCCGACCAGGAGGTGCCCCTGCGGGCCGAACGTGATCTCGTTCGGCTGGCCGATGCCGATCGGGAACTCCCGGACCGGCGCGCCGGTCGAGTCGAGGACGAGGACCTTGTTGTCGAGGGAGAGGACGTAGAGGCCGCCGTCGGGGCCGAACGCGAGCGAGCGGGGCGAGATCAGGCCGGCCGGCGTCAGCTCGCGGACGAACGCGCCGTTCGCGTCGAACTCGATCACGTTGTTCGAGAAGGCCCCGGCGACGAAGAGGTGGTGGGGCGGGAACGGCGGGGCGTCGGAGAGCGGCGCGGCGCGGGCCGGGGCGGGGAAGGAAGAGAGGGCGGCGGCGAGCACGGGGGCGAGCGTGAGCGGGCGCATGAGGGACCTCCTCGTTCGGGGATCACGGTGGGACCGTGAGAAACGAGGCGGTCCGCGCGTGCGAACGCGAATCCGGGCTCAGGGGCGGAGGATCACGCCGCGCCCCGCCGCGCCGTCCATCAGGACCGTCAGCGGCTCGTCGAGGCGGATCCGGCGCACGGCGCCGCGCCGTTCGAGCTCCCGGAGTCCGGACAGCCACTCCCAGTCGACCTCTCCGACGGACTCCGCGCCGCCGACGGTGAAGTAGCCGACGCCGCTCGCGGTGATGTTGTGGAAGAAGTGCGACCCCTGCGACGGAGCGATCGGGACGTCCTCGAAGTCGTCCTCGACGATCACCTTCGCGCCGCCGATCTGGTTCCACCGCACCGGGAGATCGGAAGAGCAC
>JBICIB010000786.1:0-4115 GCA_043101415.1 Planctomycetota bacterium JB042
CTCGCGCTCGGCGTCGTGGACCCCGAGGGAGCCGTGAGTCGGCTCTGGATCGATCCGGACGGCGGGGGGATCGCCCGGACCGGATACGGCCGCACGCCCGAGGGGGGCTGGCGGTCGGAGGGGATCGAGGGGATCGGCGTCCTCTCGGTCGGCGCCTGGACCGAACGGCAATCCGCGGCCGTGCTGCGACTGCATCGGCACCTGACGGCCCGCTGAGAATCTCTCGAGAGGGAGCCGAATTCTCGGCTCCGACCCTCTCCCGACCGGCGAACCCGGGGCGTCCCGGGGAAGTCCGCCGAGTCTCACCGGGAGAGAGTCATGAAGACCCTCACGTCGCTCGCGACGGCGGGAATCGCCGCCGTCCTCTGCCTCGCCGCCGCCCCCTCCTTCACCTCCACCCCCGTGACGAACGAGGGCCCGTCCGTCGTCCGGGCGGACGTCGAGCCGGCGTACGTCCACGTCGAGTCGCCGTGGGGATTCTGGGGCTGGTACTGGGTCCTTCCCGGCCGGAACGTCCTCGAGTGCACGGGGACCGGGCTCGACTTCATCTACACGTACTGAGCCCCCGCGGCGGCCTCTCCCCGGCGATCCCGCCCTCTCCCTCGGGAGGGGGCGGGTCCCGCGCGTCGATTCGTGGGCGGTTTTTGTCGGTTTTTCGGGGACGGAACGGCCGGCGGCGGCATGAGAGAGGCCGGTGTGCGTGAAGTGCACCGCGAGGGGAGGACGAGGACAAGTGGCGGTCCTCGGTCGGGGGGGCGGCGTCTGCGCCGGCCCGAACGAAAACCGTAGCAGGCGACAGGGAGAGACAGGGGAGAAGCGGAGCCGGCCCTGCCGGCTCCGCCTCTTTTTTTATTGTCTCGTCCGTTACGGCGGCGGTCCGTGCCCGACCCTGACGTTGTCGACCGACAGGGTGAACCTCTACGCTCGCGCGCCTCGGACCGTCGTCCGGGAGCGGACACGGCCGGAGGTCGCGCGCCGAGGGAGGACGAGCCGGGATGGAGTTCAGCGCCGCACGCGAGTTCGTCGACGCGACCTGGCGACCGCTCCTCTTCTCCACGGGCGCCGGCATCGAGTCGATCTCGGTCGGCACCCGTGCGGACGGACCGGTCGGACCCCGGACCGAGTTCTGCGTCCGGATCGGCGTCCCGAGGAAGCGGAGCCGGGCGGACCTCCGGGCCGGCGGCATCGAACCGGTCGAGGCGGCCGTCGGCCGATTCCTCCCCGACGGCCTGCCGTACGACCCCGTCGACTTCGACGTCGTCGAGCGCGGGCCGGCCCGGACGGCGGCGCCCCCTCGACTCTCGCCCGGCAAGAGCGTCGCCGGCGCCGCGCGGCGACCTCCGAACCCCTCTTCCATCGAGGGATCGATCGGTTTCTTCGTGACGCTCGACGGGCACGAGCTGCACCTCGTCTCGTGCAACCACGTCCTCGCCGGGTTCGACCGCGGCCGCGTCGGAGACCTGGTCCTGCATCCCGCCCCGCGCCTCCTTTCGCCCTCCGTCGCGGGGTCGCCGGCCCTCGCGCGCGGCCACGGGGTCGCCGCGATCTCCGCGATCCTTCCGGTCCGGGTCGACCCGGACGACGGACGCGCTCCCCCGGAGAACCTCACCGACGCGGCGATGGCGCACGTCACCCGGCACGCATCGTCGCACGCCAGTCTGGTCGAGATCCCGGGGACGGGCGTCCGTCTCCGGACCGACCTCTCGCGCGACCCCGACGCCTTCGGTCGGCCCCGGCTGCTGAACCGCCGGGTCGTGAAGCACGGTGCGGCCACCGGCGCGACCGAGGGGAAGGTGACGGACCTGCACCTCCGCATGCGCGTCGGCTGGGGGGCCGCCCAGGCGGTCTTCGTCGACCAGTTCTACGTCTCCCCGCTGTCGCCCGCCGCCCCGTTCGCCGACCTCGGAGACAGCGGCAGCGCCGTCGTCACCGACAGCGGCGAACTCCTCGGCCTGCTGTTCGCGGTCGACCCGCACGGCGGAGCCGCGGCGAACCGCATCGACGTCCTGCTCGACGCCCTCCGCCGCGTCGTGCCGCGGAGGAGGCTCGAGGTCGTGACCGACGCGGCGCGCGGGAACGGCGGGAACGGGACGATGCGGGCCGCCGCGCCGTGAGAGTCTCCGGGGCTCGAGCGGACGCCGAGGAGCCTGCGCCACAGGTCGTCGGGGCTGCGGCGAGTCCCTCTCGCTGCTTTCTGCGAAAGCAGCTGCCGGGTAGGACCTCGCGCCCGATCTCTGCGTTGCACAGAACTCGGAGTCTCCCGAAGACGCGGTCGTTCTGTGCGCCTTGATCTCGGGCGCGATCGCTTCGCCTCGCTCCTCGACGACCTGTGGCGCAGACTCCTAACGGCGAGGCATCACGCCGAGCGTCGGCTCCTCGTCGTCGACCCGGACCTCGAGCGGGACGAGGACGTCCCTCCCGTCGAGCCGGAATCGGACGCTTCGCGGCAGCTTCGCGGCCCGGCCCCGCGCCACGGAGACGCGGATGCGCGGCGAGCGCTCGTCGACGGGGAGGCTGAGCCGTACGGGGCCGACGTCGAGGCGCGCCTCGAACTCGTGGCCGTGCTTCCGCAGGATCTCGATCAGCTGGTCTTCGGTCGCTTTGGTTCCCAAGTTCGTCTCGACGGGTTCGTCATGGGTCCCCCTTCGACCCCGAGCCCGACCGACCTCGCCATCGCCGTGTCCCCGAACTCTCGGGAAACACGTGCGGCCCACCATGGAAAGGCGCCGGTCCATCCGCATCGCTGGTCGCCCTCGCCGGGCGACTCGGAGCATCCTGTGTAGCACACCGGGAGCGGTCCGGACCACCGAAAGCGGGCCGCCGTTCCCGGTTCGAACGACCCGGCTCGCTCCACGGCCTGGACATCGCTCGCGGTCGCTCTCGCGCGTCAGTTCACGTCGACCGAAAGCCCGTTCGTCGCCGCGAACCCCTCGATTCCCGCCGGATCGACGACGAACGCCTGCGCCTTGAACCCGAGCCCGGCCGCGGACGGCGGGATCACGCCGGAGAGCGTCAGGAACCCCGCCCCCGGCCCCGCTCCGCCGAGCGGCACGGTGAAGTTCACGAGCAGCGGCACCACGTGGAGAGTGCATCCGCTCCCGCCGATCGGGAGCGCCGCCTCCTGGAGCCCGAAGAAGACCGTCGCATTCGCCCCGCCGAGGGCGCCGGAGATCGTCATCGAGAGCTGGGTGTTCACGTCGACGGCGCCGCACGGCGTCGAGGTCAGCTTCGGAACGAACCCACCCGACCCCGCGCAGCCGACGCCGTACTCGCACGGCTTCGAGATCGTCCGGACGTCGTCGATCCCGTACGTGATGTCGGGGATCCGCAGCGTCACGGTCTGGAAGACCGTCCCCGGATCGGCGACGAACCCGAAGAACTGCACCGCGCCGCTCGTCCCCGGGACGTTCGCGGTGTGCACGATCGAGCCGTCGATCAGGAACGTGATCGGACCGACCTCGAGGTCGGAGAAGTTCGCGCCCCACGCCGCGAACTCGCTGTTCACGATCCCCATCGTCAGGTCGTCGTGGAACGCGGCGACCCCCGAGTCCGCGAACAGATAGGTCGTCCCTCCGGCCGTCGTGTTCTTGGCGCCGTGCGAGTGCGGCACCGTGTTGACGTGGAGCACCGAGGGCGGCGACGCGAACGTCAGCTCGCCGATCGTCGCCGAGGTGCCGTACGTCCCCGGCACCACGCCCTCGAAGTCCTCGAGGTCGTGCAGGCCGATCGCGTTCACGAACGTCGCCTCGTCGGTGAAGACGGTGACGCCCGCGAGGGCGGACGGGGAGATGGAGGAGAGGAGGACGGCGGACACGAGGAAGTGACGCATGGAGGTGCTCCCGAGGACGCCGACGAGGATAGCACGGGGGAGGGAGCAAGGGAGAGCAAGGGAGAGCAGGGGAGAGCAGGGGAGAGGGCGCTGGCGCGGAGCGGGAGAAGGGAGAGAGGGAGCCGAAGTCAGTGTGTTGGCCGGGGCACGGGTAAGTGGAACCGGACGCCGGGGGGCGGGGGACGGGGGCCGAGCGCGCTCGGGTCGGAGCGACGGACGCTTCGTCTCCACGCCGAACATCCATGGGTCGTCTCCTTTCTCCCCCTCACCCAAACCAGGAACCTGG
>JBICIB010000787.1:0-2720 GCA_043101415.1 Planctomycetota bacterium JB042
TCCGATCTTTGAACGCGCGCGGCTCGTCGACGCGCCGGCGGCGGAACTCGTCGAGCAGCTCGGCGACCACGCCCGGCTTCAGGATCACGTCGTCGTCGAGGATCAGGCAGTACTCCGTCTCGCAGTCGAGCGTCGGGAGGAACGCCTTCGCGAGCGGCCGGACGTTCCGGATCACGACCACGTCGCGCGGGATCCCCTGGGCCCGCAGCGACCGGAGCGACTCGTCGGCGTACCGGCGGTCGGTCGTCAGGAGGTATGCGGTGAGGTCGTTCACCGGTCGGCGGCGCCCTCGGCGGCCGGCGCGTCTCGGACGTCCTCGTCGTCCGCGTCCGGGTCGAAGCCGGGCTGGACGTGCGGGAACGGCTCGTCCGGGACGTCCTTCCCGAGGAACCGGCAGAGCTCCGGCCAGCCGTCCCCCTCGCCCATGTTCATGACGAGGAGGTCGTCCGGACGGTCCCGAAAGTACCACCGGACGTTCCGCTCGTGCGCCTGGTAGACGAACCGGAACCGCTCGGCGTCGTACCCGGCGATGCCGTACGTCGCGAGGCGCACCTTCCGGCCGAACCCCTTGGTCCGCGTCGGCCGCCGCAGCCAGTGCCGCCGCGCCGAGTCGAGCCACGACTCGATCTCGCGGCAGGTGAGGACGAACTTCGAGCCCGGGTAGCGACGGTCGAGGTCGTGGAAGAACGTCCCGATCGGGAGGTCGGTCACCGCCTCCCACGGCGCGAGGTGGTCGTGCGCGAAGTCCCCCTCGAACCAGTCCTTGATCTTCAGCCGCTTCAGGTGCCGGTACGTCGCGGTCTCGTACCCCAGATGGTGGAGCGCCGCGAAGAGCGAGGTCGTCCCGGTCTTCGAGAGGCCGATGCCGAAGATCTTGGGGCGGGACTCGGTCATGGGGGTTCCGGGGGTGCGGAGAGGAACCGGGATTCTCGCGGATGGGGGGGAGGGGTTCAAGGCGAGGCGGCGTCGAGCCCGCGGCGGAGGGGGCACGCGCCGGGGTCGACCGGCTCGCCGCGGCGGTAGCGGTCGAGCAGCTCGCGCGAGCGCGCGGCGAGCATCCTCCGGACCTCGCGGCGCGCCCCCTTCTCGCGGGGGATCCGCATCGAGTCGTACGTCGTCGTCCGGTGCCGCAGCCAGGCGATCGTCGCCGCCGCGGCCCGCTCCTCGACCGGGATCCGCTTCGTCCGCGCCACGGTCCCGCTCCCGACCGGCGTCGCGTGCGTGGCGATCGCCCGGGCCAGCTCGTCGCCGAGCGCGCCGTGCGGCGGCGCGAACCCGAGGAAGGCGCGCACCTCCGCCTCGAACGCGCCGGCGTACGCCTCCTGCTCCTCCGCGCGGCGCTTCCGCCCCGCCTCCAGCCGCCTCGCGTACGCCGGGTCGGCCCGCTCCTCGGCGAGGTCGGCGCGGATCCGCTCGATCCGTTCGGTCGGAGCCCAGACCCCGAGCGTGAACGTCCGCCGCCCGCGCTTCTCGGTCATCGTCCACGCCGGCCCGCCCGCCTTCACCCGCCGGGTCAGCGCCGAGTCGCCGGGCGGGAGGAGCTCCCAGCCCGCGGGGACGGGGAGCGGGTCCCCCGAGGGGAGCGTGACGGTGCGCGGACGGGCGCCGGGAGTGACGGAGCGGGTACGGTCGGGCATCCCGTGAGCGTAGCGTCCGGAGCCGGCGGTGTTGTCGAGGCGAAGGTGCGTTCGGGGAGCCGGGGGCCGGGGTGATGGCGTCGGTGCCGAGCCTGAGCGCAACGGAGACGGGAACCGGACGCCGGGGAACGGGAGGGGGAGAGGAAGGCCGGGTCAGGGGTGGCCGGGTGGCCGGGTGGCCGGGACCGATCCGGTGTCCGGCGCCCGGTCCCGTTCCCCGGTTCTCAGCGAACCCGGGTTTCCGTTGCCCGGTCATCCCCTCGCTCTCCCGTTCCCCGGTGTCCGGCGCCCGGCCGCCCGGCTGCCCGAGTGTCGAGGGTGACGCGCGCGAGCCGATCGCGCGGACGGAGCCGGGCGCGGGCGCGGGCACGAGCACGAGCGGGGACGAACGATCTCCCGCCTACGACGGGCCGTCCGCCTCCGGACGCTTCAGCCACCGCAGGAACTCCCCGATCCACTTCTCGTGCCCCCGCTCCGTCGGCACGTAGTACGTCCTCTCGACGCCGAGGTACTCCTGGTCGACCCACCCCTTCTCCGAGTCGTGCGCGTACGCGTACCCCTCGCCGTGCCCCAGCCGCTTCGCCCCGCCGTAGTGCCCGTCCCGCAGGTGCTTCGGCACCGGCACCGTCCGCTGGTGCTTCACGTCGTCCATCGCCGTCCAGACCGCCGTCGCCGACGCGTTCGACTTCGGCGCGCACGCCATGTAGATCGCGGCCTGCGCCAGCGTGAGCTGCGCCTCGGGCATCCCGACCTTCTCGACCACGTCGAACGCGGCGGCGGCGACCTGCAGGGCGCGCGGGTCGGCGTTCCCGATGTCCTCGGAGGCGAGGCTCGCGATCCTCCGGGCGAGGAAGCGCGGGTCCTCCCCGGCCGCGAGCATCCTCGCGAGCCAGTAGACCGTCGCGTCCGGGTCGCTGCCGCGCATCGACTTGATCAGGGCCGACGCCGCGTCGTAGTGCTCGTCGCCGGTCCCGTCGTACCGGATCGCCTTCTGCTGCATCGACTCCTCGGCGATCGCCTCGTCGACGACGACCCGCCCGTCGGTCTCGGCGGTCGAGAGGACCGCGCTCGAGATCGCGGTCC
>JBICIB010000788.1:0-7719 GCA_043101415.1 Planctomycetota bacterium JB042
CCATCGCGAGCGGCACCTGCGCCTCGTTCTCGACGACCTTCGCCCGGTTCTCCATCACCTTCGCCTGGTTCTCCTGCTCCTGCGCGACGGCCATCGCGCGGCGGACCTCCGCCTGCGCCTGCGCCATCCGCTTGTTCGCCTCGGCCTGGTCGGCCTGCAGCTTCGCGCCGACGTTCTCGCCGACGTTGATGTCCGCGATGTCGATGGAGAGGATCTCGAACGCGGTCCCCGCGTCGAGGCCGCGCGAGAGGACGGTCTGGGAGATCCGGTTCGGCGCCTCGAGCACGTCCTTGTACGTCTGGGCCGCGCCGATCGCGGCGACGATCCCCTCGCCGACGCGGGCGATGACGGTCTCCTCGGTCGCGCCGCCGACGAGCTGCGGGAGGTTCGTCCGGACGGTCACCCGGGCCCGGCTCAGGAGCTGGATGCCGTCCTTCGCGACCGCGGCGATCGTCGAGTCTCCCCGGTCCTTCGCCGGGCAGTCGATCACCTTCGGGTTGACGGAGGTCTGGATCGCGTCGAGGACGTCGCGGCCGGCGAGGTCGATGCCGGTCGCCATCTTGAAGTCGAGCTGCAGCCCGGCGCGGTGGGCGGCGATCAGCGCCCGGATGACGTTCAGCACGTTCCCGCCCGCGAGGTAGTGCGCCTCGACGTCGCGCGTGTTCGTGGTCAGCCCGGCCTGCACCGCGGTGATCTTCGCCCGCACGATCAGCGCCGGCGGGACCTTTCGGAGCGACATGGCGACCATGTCGAACAGGCCGACGTCCGCGCGGGCGAGGACGGCCTGGACGTACAGCCCGACGTACTTGAACAGCACGATCAGGAAGACCAGGGCGAGCAGCCCGAGGACGACGAACAGCGCGGTCTGGGGTGCGCTGGCCAGCAGAACGTACGACTTCGACACGAGTCAGCTCCTCTCTTCCGCCACGAAGACTCGATTCCCTTCCACGCGGACCACCTTCACGCGGCGCCCCGCCTGCACGAGCTCGCCGCGGGTCACCACGTCGAGGCGGCGGCCGTCGAAGGCCGCCTTGCCGGACGGCCGGAGCGGCGTCTCCGCCACCCCGACGCGTCCGATGTAATCCGTCAGTCCGGCCCCGCTCCCCGCCGCCGCCTCGGAGGCGTCGAACGAGCTCCCGCCGATCGTCAGCCGCTTCCCCATCGGGGTGTTCGGGAAGAGCTTCAGGCCGATCATCGTGACGCCCGGCACGAGCAGGAACGCCAGCAGGAGGTACGTCGCGAACCCCTCCTCCGCGCGGAAGGCGAGGACGCCGCCGGCGATGATGCAGCCGGCGGCGATCGTGCCGAGGACGCCGAACGAGGGGAAGAAGACCTCGAGCAGCACGAACACCAGCCCGAGGCCGAGCAGGACGAAGGACCAGAGCTCCATCAGACCGTCGACCCTCCCCGCACCGCCGCGGCGCGGACCACCACCCGATTCGACTCGACCCGGACGACCTCGACCGGGGCGCCTCTCTCGATCCACCCGCCCTCGGAGACGGCGTCGAGCCGCGCGCCGTCGACGTCGACCTTCCCGGCCGGCCGCAGGTCGGTCGCGGCCGACCCGCGGTCCCCCGCCGCGACGGGCTCCGCCCCCGGGTCGGCGGAGAGCGTCACCGCGCTCGCCTCGAGGGTCCCCTCGGGCGCGCCCGGGGCGAGCACCATCCGGCCGAGGAGCGGCGTCCGCGGGAGGACCTTCGACACGACGAGCAGGAGGACGAGCACGGCCACGAGCGAGAGCGCGAAGCTCTGCAGGGTGTCGCCGAACAGGCTCGACTCGACCGGGCCGTCGGGGAGGACGAACGGCAGGAACGAGAAGAGGGCGCCGAGGGCGATGCACGTCACCCCGGCGATCCCGGCCGCCCCGAAACCCGGGAAGACGAACACCTCGACCGCGAGGAGCACGAACCCGAGGACCACCAGCAGGATCTCCGGGACCTCGGCGAGGCCGACCAGGTAGTTCTTGAACATCAGCAGCGAGAGGCAGATCAGTCCGAGCGCGCCGGCGACGCCGAAGCCCGGGATCTTCAGCTCGATGTAGAGGAGGACGAGGCCGGCGACCAGCAGGAGCCACTGGAACCCCTCGAGCGCCCCGACCATCCGCTCGGACCACGACGGGAGGACGTCGATCACCGTCGCGTCGCCGAGCCCCTGAGCGTCCAGCAGTTCCCGCCGGGACAGGACGATCCCGTCGGTGAACCCGTAGTCGAACGCCTCCTGCGCGGTCAGGTTCAGGAGCTGCCCCTTCGGACAGATCGTCTCGAGCCGCCGGAGCGAACCCGGCCCCCGCGTCCGCGATCGGTCCTCGAACTCGGTGATCGTCATCGGCCGCCGTTCGCCGCCGTCGTCGACCAGCAGCACCTCGACCTCCGGGTCGACCATCGCCTCGGCGAGCGCCTCCATCCCCGGCCGGTCGTGGGTCTGGGCCCGGTCGCGGAACTTGGACCGGAGGTAGGAGTTCACCTTCTCCTGCAGGTTCGGGTCGACCCCGCCGGGGGCCGGCATGCCGAACGGGGCGAACATCGGGTACGACGAGCCGATCTGCGCGTGCTCGGCGGTGTAGATCACCTCGCACGACATCGCGATGTAGGCGCCGGCCGAGATCGCCTCGTTCGTGACGTACGCGATCGGGAGGACCTCGGAGCGCGCCAGGAGGTTCCCCAGCCGGTCCATCAGCTCGACCTCGCCGCCCGGCGTGTCGATCTCGACGATCAGGGCCTCGGCCTCCTCCGCCGCCGCGCGCTCGACGGCGCGGCCGAGCGTCGCCATCATCGAGTCGGCGAGCGGCCCCTCGATCCGGGTCACCACGACGGTGCCCGGGGTCGGGGCGGATCCCGTCCGAGCGATCGCGGCGCCGCCGAGGGCGGCCGCGAGCAGGAGCAGGATCGGGGGGAGCTTCATCGGTTCCTCGTTGCGGCGCCGGCCCGGCGGTCACGGCCGGGGCGACGGGGCGTACACGCCGGCGGACATTCTATTCGCCCGCGTCGCCGGCGGGGACGCATCAGACCGAGGTCGATCGTTCGCCGACCTCGGGGGCCGGCGATCCCGCCCCGGCCTCGTCGGCGGTCGGAGCGAGGCGCCGCTTCCGCGCGTCGGTGGCGGTCCGCATCCAGCGGAGGAGCTCCGGCGCGGCCCCGGTCGGGAAGTTCGCGGAGACCCGCTCGCGCAGGAACAGGCGGAAGACCCGATCGATCGCGTCCGTGAGGCCGAACAGCGTCGCCAGGGCGGCCGCGTCCCGCTCCTCGAACGTCTCCCCTTCGGGCTTCTCCCCCTTGACCGAGCGGAGGTCGAGCGACGGGCCGTCGAGCGTGACCGCGACGTTCTCCTCGTCGACGGTGACGATCAGACCGGCGCGTTCGAGGCGCATCCCGCGCGACAGCGCCTCGCGCGCCTCGGGGGCGCGGGTGGGGGCGTCTCCCCGCACGACCACGCGTACGCCGGTCGCGTCGTCCCGGAACTCGAGGACCCGGTCGAGGGCGACGCCGATCCGTTCGTCGTCGGTCACCGCGTAGACGCCGCCCCGGGTCTCCGCCGACCACCAGAGCCAGGTCAGGAACTCCTCGCCGAGGAACGGGTTCTCGTCGACCTGCTGCTTCTCGAGCGCCATGTCCTCAGCCCTCCGCCAACTGCGAGACGAGCGGCGAGAGCCGCATCAGGCGCTCCACCGTGACGTCGGGGGCTCCGACGCGGACGGCGAGCGGGGTCGGGGTCGCCGCCTGGGGCGCGACGCCGAACGAGTGGCGGAAGAGGTTCGAGAACGCGTCGTGCGCCTGCGCCGAGGTCGACGAGAAGAGGAGCGTCTCCTCCCGCGGCCGCCAGTAGACCTCGAACAGCGCGGTCGCCGGGACGGTGCGCGTCAGGAGCTCCCGCTCGATCTCCTGCTTCAGCTCGTTCTTCGCCGACCGCGCCACCTTCCCGCCGATCTCCGCGACCGCCTCGGCGAGCCGCACCCGGACCGCGTTCGAGGGGAGGCGCTTCCGGTCGACCCGCATGCGAAGCCGCAGCACCGGGCCGAGGAAGACGGTCTCCGGCCGGAAGTCGGTCGAGCCGAAGCTCCCGGTCGCGACCCAGCCGACCGACGGCTCCGCGACCGGCGCGTCGTCGATCGAGCGGAACCGGTGCTCGCGCAGGCGCTCGTAGAGGTCGAGGTCGTCCGGCGCCGGGGCGAGCCCGGGGACGAGGTACCGACGGAAGGACCCGGTGGGTCGGATGGCCATGACGCTCCCCGTTGCCGCTTCGAGTGAGGACCTCGCGTTCTACGCGGAGACCTCGGGCGGCGCAAGGAGCGTCCGGCGCGGAGGGCGCTACTCCACCTCGAGGATGCCGATCGGCACCGCGGCGTGGTCGTCGTGCGAGGCCGCGTCGACCGCGAACAGTCCGAGGAGGAAGTCGCAGGTCTCGTGCGGCGACACCCCGACCTCGACGCCGAAGCAGAAGAGGAAGAGCTCGACGCCGACGTCCATCCACGGCTTCTCCCAGTCCTCGTAACGGGTCGTCCACCCCCACGCCTGGTAGAAGCGGAGGTGGTCGTACTCGTTCTGGTCGCGTTCGTGGCTGTGCCGATGCAGCTCCTCCGGCGTGAACAGGAACCCGTTCCCCCAGCACGGCGTCTTCTCCCAGCAGAGGAGCTGGTGGAGGCCGACGAACAGCTCGGAGCGGGTCTCGTCCCAGGTGCCGACCGAGCGCCCCTGCATGCCGAACTTCGACGCCTCGTAGTGGCCGTACGACACGCGGATCGGCTCGACGGCGGCGGCGAAGTGGAGGCCGGTCCCCGCCCCGACGTTCAGCTCGAAGATGTCGAGCAGGTCCGCGCCGCGCGCCTCGAGGTACCCGAGTTCGGGCACGTCCTGCGAACGCGGCCCCGGCGCGTTGCAGCCGAACGCCGGCAGCAGCAGGCCGGCGGCGAGGGCGGCGGCGCGGAGGGGCGGACGGGTCGGTCGGGACATGGAGGATCTCCGCGCGGGGTCGGACGTCGGCCGATCGGGACCTTCGGTCGGAAGGGACTTTGGTCGCGAACCTTACGCGCCGGCGGTCCCGCGTTCAATTCCGGAGCCCGCGCCGAAGTCGACCGCCGTCGTCGGGCGGTCGCCGGGCCGCGGGTCTCCGGTAGAGTGCTTCCGCATGGGACGCACCCCGCGTCCCCGCCTTGCGGGAGAAACCCCGAATGCCCTCCGCCCTCCGGCTCCTCGTCTCGACGCTCCTGCTCGGCGCGCTCCTCCCGGCCGTCCGGGCGCAATCGAGCGCCCCGCTCCTCGCGGCGACGGTCCGGGTCGAGGGAGGGGGAGAGACCCGGTTCGAGTACGGGACGACCGGCTCGACGGGGCTCCGCGCGTTCGCGCTCGACACCGAGGGACGCCCCGGGGTCGCGGCCGTCGTCGGCGGGCACGGCCGGACCGGCCCGATCGGCGGGAAGAGCGGCCTCACGTTCCTCTTCTTCCTCCACTTCCACGACGACCGGTCGGTCTTCCTCGAGGCGCAGCTCCTGAACGACGCGATCGACGACCCGCCGGGGAAGGTCGCCGCCGCGTGGGAGGTCTCGCTGCAGGGGCGCGAGGTCGCCAAGGGGAACGGGCGGTTCGCCGACGAGACCGGCGTGACGATCTTCGCCGGCACGACGCGGGCGGCGCCGCGCGCCGACCTGGTCGCCGAGCTCCTCTCGACGATGCCCGCCCCCGGCACCATCCGCGGGGCGCCGCCGCCGGGGCCGAAGGCGGACGACCCCGACCCGGTCCGGAACACCCACCAGACCGGGTCGCCGCGGAACGCCTGGGTCGCCGTCGACGCCGCGCGGTTCCTCTCGACGGGCGAGGCCGGGCACCTCGAGCGGCTGCTCGACTTCGTGGCGGCGCAGGCGCGACGGCCGTACCACCTCTCCGAGGCGAACGGCGAGCCGTTCCTGTTCGAGCGCCACCCGACCGCGGCGTTCATCGAGGGGAAGCCGGAGCTGCGATCGCACCGGGCGACGTTCGGGCGGATGCAGCTGCCGCCGGCGGCGTTCGACGCGGGCGGGTTCAACGGGTGGGACCACGAACACATGAACGTCGAGGAGCTGTACGCGGCGTACGTCCTCCTCGGATCGCGGGTCGCCCGGCGCGAGCTGGTGCTGATCGCCGAGCAGCTCCTCTCGACGCGCTACGTGAAGGACGAAGGGCAGCACCAGCACTCCGCGCGCGCGTTCGGGTGGGTGGCGCGGCTGCTCGTCCGGGCGGCGCAGGCGACGGGCGAGCCGCGCTACCGGGCCGGGGTCCGGCGGATGATGGGATCGCTGAAGGCGCACTGGCAGCCGAACGGCGCGTACAAGGCGCTCGTCGCGCAGGAGCCGCGCGGGGACCACATGCCGGACCAGCGGTGGGAGAGTCCGTTCCACGTCGCGGTGGCGACCTCGGCGCTCGCGCTGCACCTGCGGGTCTTCCCCGACGACGCGGAGGCGCGCGAGCTGCTGCGGTTCTGCGGCGACCTCCTCGTCGACCAGGGGTACTCGCCGAGGAACGGCGGCTTCTTCTACGACTACTCCGTCGAGTCGTCCGCGAAGAACGGCGACGGCAAGCAGACGAAGGGCGTCGCGCTCTGGATCTGCGCGCCGCTGGTCGAGGTCGCGTGGGCGGTCCCCGAGGGGGAGCGGGCGAAGTACCTCGCGCCCGCCCGTCGCCTCTGGGACGCCAACCGCGTCGAGGATTGGGGGAAGCCCTCCCACGACATCTACTGGCGGTGGTTCCTCCCCGCCGCGAAGGAGTTCGGCCCGTGATCGACTTCCACTCCCACTTCTTCTCCCGCACCTTCTTCGAGACGCTGGCGAAGCTCTCCCCGCAGGACGGGACGGTCGACGAGAAGCTCGCCCGCGTGGTCGAGAAGACCGGCCTCGAGCTCCCCGACCCGGACGACGGCGCGCACCTCGACCGGTGGCTGTCGATGCTCGACGCGCACGGCGTCGACCACTTCGTCAGCTTCGCGAGCGCTCCGCCCGAGGCGCCGGTGCTCGCCGCCATGGCGGAGCGGGCGGGCGGGCGGATGACGCCGTTCGCGATGATCGACCCGACCGCGGACGGCGCGGCGGCGGCGGCGGAGAAGCTGCTCGGCGCCGGGCCGTTCCGGGGGTTGCTCCTCTTCCCGGCGATGCATCGGTACGACCCGTCGGGCCCCGAGGCGGCGGACGTCCTCGCGGTCGCCGACGCGCACCGGGCGGTCGTCGTCGTCCACTGCGGACTGCTCCTCGTGAAGCTCCGCGACCTGCTCGGCCTGCCGCGCGGCTACGACCTGACGCTCGCCGACCCGCTCCGCCTCGTCCCCGCCGCGGACGCGCACCGGAACGCGACGTTCGTGATCCCGCACTTCGGCGCCGGCTACCTCCGCGAGACGCTGATGGCCGGCGCGCAGTGCGGGAACGTCTGCGTCGACACGTCGTCGTCGAACGCGTGGCTCGCGACCCAGCCCGCGCCGACGACCCTCGCCACCGTCTTCGAGCGCGCGCTCGGAGCGTTCGGGGCGGAGCGCGTCCTGTTCGGGACCGACTCGTCGACCCTGCCGCGCGGCTGGCGTGCGGACCTGAAGCAGGCGCAGGAGGCGGCGTTGGAGGAGGCCGGGGCGGACGAGGCGACGAAGGCGGCCGTGTTCGACGGGAACGCGCGGCGGGTGCTGGGGGTGTGAGGAGAAGGGCGGGGGGCTGGGGGCTGGGGACGGGGAGGGAGACGGGCGACGGCCGGCGGGTCCGTCGGACGCGCC
>JBICIB010000789.1:0-3501 GCA_043101415.1 Planctomycetota bacterium JB042
GAGTCGCTGCCGTCGGGGTTCTACGACCCGAACCACTACCTCGGGTACGGGCTCCAGCACTGGTGGCTGGGGTACAAGAACGTCGTCGCGAGCAAGAAGAAGAAGTAGTCGCCCGGGAGAGGGGAACCGGGCGGCGAGACGGGGGCGGCGGCGACGGGCGGAGCGCCGGCCTCGTCGCGGAGGCGCCCGCACAAGAGTCCGCGAACCGGACACGGACCGCCCGTCCGTCCCGCGACGAGACGTTCGCGCGGCCGGCGAATCGCCGCAAGTCCCGGCCCGTCGTCGCGAGGCCGCGCGGCATCCGATTTGCGCGGCTCGCGGCCATGAACCGACTCCAACTCCGTCGCGGCCTGCTCCTCCTCCTCGTCTCCTCGACGCTCGCGCTCCCCTCCGCACGGGCGCGGACCTGGGAGAAGCAGGCTCCGGTCCCGGCCCCCAGTTCGATGATGTCCGTCGCCGCGGTCTCCCCGCTGGAGATCTGGGCGACCGCCGGGGGGATCCTCGGCCAGGCCGGGAAGCTCCTCCACACGACCGACGCCGGCCAGTCGTGGGAGGTCGTGTCGGTCGGGAACCTCGGCGTGAACGCCCTCTTCTTCCTCGACTCCCAGCGCGGCTGGGC
Source organism: Planctomycetota bacterium JB042 (assembly GCA_043101415.1). GTDB lineage: Bacteria > Planctomycetota > B15-G4 > B15-G4 > JADJEK01 > JAUIEL01. The sequence continues at coordinate 620 of JBICIB010000789.1, forward strand.
CGCGGGCGGCGGGTTCTTCCACACGACCGACGGCGGACAGACCTGGATCCAGGACAACGACTGGGGGTCGATCTCCGACCTCTTCTTCCTCGACGCCCAGCGCGGCTGGGCCGGGGGGAACGGCGGGGTCGCGTACCGCACGACCGACGGCGGCCTCACCTGGTCGGCCGTCGTCACGCCCGCGGGCTCGACGATCCGCTCGATCTGGTTCACCGACCCGCTGAACGGGTTCGCGGTCGGCATCAACGGGCGGATCGTCCGCTCGACGGACGGCGGACAGACCTGGACGCTCGCGCACCAGGCGACGGGGGCGATCCCGTACCTGAGCACGATCCAGTTCCTCACCCCGCAGCTCGGCTGGGCGATCGGCGGGTCGACGTTCCTGAAGACGACCGACGGCGGCTTCAACTGGGTCCCGTCGAGCGTCCCGCCGGGGACGTGGTCGCACGGCGCGCGGTTCTTCGACGCGCAGACCGGGATCTCGGTCGGGGAGAGCGGCAACATCGTCCGGACGACGAACGGCGGGCAGACCTGGACGACGGTCCAACCGGCGGGCGCGGCGAAGGACCTCTACTGGGACGTCGAGTTCGCGAGCTCGACCGTGGCCGTCCTGTGCGGCACCGGCGGCTCGATGTGGCTCTCCTCCGACGCGGGAGCGTCGTGGTTCCCGATCCAGACCGGCGACATCGGCGACGTCACCGACCTCGACTCGCTCGACGACCAGGTCGCGTGGGCGGTGAACGACGAGGGGACGGTCCTCCGCACGATCACCGGCGGCACGTTCTGGGAGCCGACGCCGGTCACCGGGTTCGGGGCGGACGGCGAGCTGACCGGCGTCGACTTCGCCGACGCGAACCGAGGGTGGGTCGTGGGGAAGCAGCCGGTCCTCGGACAACCGACCGAGGGCCGGATCGCGAGGTCGACCGACGGCGGGCTGACCTGGACGCACCAGGCGAGCTTCCCGTACCTGCAGTTCTTCGGCGTGACGGCCATCGACGGGAACACGGCGTTCGCGTACGGCCTCGGCAACAACTCCGCGAGCCTCCTCTACCGGACGACCGACGGCGGCCAGAACTGGAGCGCGGTCGGGCCGCCCTCCACCGGCGGCTTCCGCGACGCCCACTTCTTCCCGGGCGGCCAGGTCGGCCTCCTGCTCGGCGGCGACGACATCTTCCGCACCGTCGACGGCGGGCAGTCCTGGACCCGGCCGTACCACGGGTCGATCCTCCTGAACTCGATCTCGTTCGGCGACGCGCTGAACGGGTGGGCGACCGGCTACCTGAAGACGCTGCTCCGGACGACCGACGGCGGGCTGACCTGGACGCCGCAGAACACGGGCGGAGGGGCGTCGACCACGGCGTACCTGAGCGTCTCCGCGACGGGCCCGCAGTCGGCGTGGATCTGCGGCTGGAACGGCTACGTCGGCGAGACGACCGACGGCGGCCAGACCTGGTCCGCCGTCCCCCTCCCCGAGACGAACCTGCCGTCGTACGAGGTCGCGCGGTTCGTCGACCACGACAACGGCTGGGTCGCGGGGAACGAGGGGATCTGGCGCCGGAGCGGCACGCTCGCCTGTCCGCCGGCGTCGTCGTTCGGCGCGGGCTGCCCCGGCACCGGAGGCCTCGTCCCCGTGATCGACCTCGACGGCTGCACCCTGCCGGGCGAGACGGTCGCGCTGTCGATCCAGGACGGCTTCCCCGGCGGGACCGCGATCGTCGTCTTCGGCGCCGGCGAGGGCTCGACCCCGCTCGGCTTCGGTTGCGCGCTCCTCGCCGTCCCGCCGTTCCCGCTGTCGCTCGCGCTCCCGCTCGTCGGCGGGACCGGGCCGGCGGCCGGGTCGATCTTCCTCCCGGCGTTCATCCCCCCGTCGGCGACCACCGGCTCGGTCACGCTTCAGGCGTTCTCGCTCGATCCGGGCGCGCCGCTCGGGGCGGCGGCCTCGAACGGCATCAGGATCGACCTTCCGTAGGTGGTTCGTCCGGCCGGGATCGACGCACACAACCGCGCGCGTTCCGGCCGGACTCCGCCGCGGCGTCTCCGTACGTCCGGATCAGCGCGAGCAGGTAGACGAGGGCGTCCTTCGTGGAGTCGGGGTTCCTCGGCGCCATGGGGCACCTCCTTTCGGGTTTCGGTTCTCTCGGGTCGAACGAAGCGAGACGCGACGGAACCGCGTCGCGACCGCCTCGATTCCCAACCGAAAAAACCGCCGCCCGGCGAGGTGGCCGTCACGGCACCGCGTGCTCTCCGATCCCCGTCGGCGGGTCGAGGAGGAGTTCGACCTTCACCTTGCTCTTGTTCCCCTCGGTCCCGGCGGGGATCCGCAGCCGATGCACGCCGAACTCGTCGACCGGAACCGCGGTCAGGACGAGGGCGCCGTCCTGCGGCGTGAGGAACGGGGCGAGGTCGATCTCCTCGCCGCTCGGCAGCACCAGGCCGGCCCCGGGCGAGGCGCCGTACCCCTTCTTCAGGACGACCAGCCCGTCCAGCCGCGTCCCGGGGAGCGCCAGGAAGGGGACCTCGATCGCCTCGCCCGCCTTCGCCTTCTTCTTCACGCTCACCTCGGTCCACTTCTTCGGCAGCTTCGCCTTCGTCTCGACCCGGTAGCTCCCCGTCGTCGGAGCGCCCCCCTTCTTCAGGCCGCGCACGCGGAGCCGGAAGACGCCGGTCTCCTTCAGCCGGTACGACGCGGTCTTCGGGTCCGACGGGTCGAACTCCAGCTTCGCCAGGAACGTCCCCTTCCCGTCCATCACGGTGACCCGAGGCTTCAGGTCGCCGGACAGGACCATCGCCTTCACCTTCAGCTTCGTCCCCTTCAGCCCGAGGAACCACGCCTCGTCGGTGTCCGGCTCGCCGAACTGCGGGACGAGGCCGCCGACCAGCGC
>JBICIB010000790.1:0-9544 GCA_043101415.1 Planctomycetota bacterium JB042
GCCTCCGCGGCCTCGAGCGCCTCGGCGACCCGCCGCCGCGCCTGCTCCCGCGACTCGGCGGCGACGGCGAGCCGCGCCCGCGCCAGCCGGACCTCCGCCGCTCCCGGCTCGCGCTCGAACGCCTCCCGGCACGCCTCCGCGGCCGCGTCGGTCGCGCCGCGCGCGAGGTGGACCGAGCAGAGGATCGTCCGGGCGGTCGCGTCGTCCGGCTCGCGCGCCAGCGCCTCCTCGGCCGCCGCCGCCGCCTCGTCGATCCGCAGGAGCCGGACGAGCGCGCGCCCCCTCAGGTCGGGACCGATCGGGTCCTCGGGGAGCCCTTCGGCGAGGGCGTCCGCGTGCCGGAGTGCGGCCTCCGGGTCGTCGAACAGGCGGAGCAGCGCCAGCGCGATCGACGCGACGCGGACCGTGGGCCACCGCTCCTCGATCCGTTCGAGGTCGCGGATCGCCCCCGCCCGGTCTCCGGAGAGCGCGCGGCAGAGGGCGACGTCGTGCCGGAGGGCCGGGTCGCGGGCGAGGAGCTCCGGCTCCGCCTCGGCGACGGCGATCGCCTCGGTCCAGGCGTGTCGCGAGAGCGGCGGACCGATCCGGCGGCGGAGCCGGGCCCCCTTCCGCCGGCGGAGGGCGGCGACGAGGATCACGACGGCCGCCGCGAGGACCAGCGCGACGCCGACGAGCCGCCCCGGGTCGGGGACCAGGAAGAGCGCGTACCCGAGCGCCCCCGCGACGACCGCCCGCCGCATCCAGCGGTCGGCGGGGAGCTCGAACCCGACGCGCCGGCGCTGCCGCCGCCACTTCGAGAAGACGAGCGCGAGCAGGAGGAGCGGGAACTGCGCGAACAGGAGGAGGAGGCCGAGGAGGATCGGCGCGTACAGCTCGGGCCGCGCGCCGAAACGGATCGCGGAGACGATCGCCGCGCCCCAGACCGCGAACAGGACGACCGCCGCGATCCGATGCGGGCGGGCCCGCGCCGCGGCCCCCCGCCGCGCGTCCGGGTCGCCCTCGCCGGCGTCGGCGGCGGCGAGCGCCGCGGCCCGGACCGCCTGGTGCGGGTGGGTCGCCGTCGCGTGGAGCACGAGCGGCAGGAACCCGCGCTCCGGGAGGACGTGGACCCGGTGGATCTTGCCGAGGGCGCGGGCGACGACCGCCGCCCCGACGGCCCGCGCCGCCGCGAGGTCGCAGGCGATCTCGTACCGCCGCTGCGCGAGCCGGTGGAGGACCGCCTGCACGTTGCACGCGACCAGCAGGCCGACCAGGAACGGCAGCCCCGCGAGGAACGGGACGGCGACCGCCCAGCCGAGGGTCGCGGCGAGCGCGAGCACCCAGAGCGACCGCGTCGAGACGTGCGCCAGCTCGTGCGCGACGATCGCGTCCCGCTCGTCCGGGTCGAGCCGGTGGACGATGCCGTCGGTCACCACCAGCGTCGGCCGGAACAGGCCGCCCGCGAACGCGAGCGCCGAGAGGTTCGCCTGCGTCGACCGGAGCAGCCGGACCAGCGGAGGCGCCGCGAGCCCGAGCCGGCCGGACAGCTCGGCGATCCGATCGAGGAACGTCTGGTCGTCGACGAGCGGGAGGGACTCCCCGCTGCCGGGGAACGCGACCGGCGGCCGGAGGTACCGCGCGGCGAACAGGAGGGCGAGCGGGAACAGGACGAGGGCGACCGACCGGCCGAGCGTCCCCCCGCCGTCCGCGCCCGCGGCGGTGAGGGCGACGGCGGCGGCGACCGGCCCCGTGCTCGCCGCGGCGAGCGCCACGACCGCCGGCAGAGCCTCGGTCCTCGACGCCCCGGTCTGGATCGCGTGCCGCCGGGCCGCGACCAGGCAGACGACGAACGCGAGGACGAAGCAGCCGCCGACGAGGAACATCGCGGGAGGATACCGATCGCCCGGCCGAGGTCGGAACCCCGGCCGCCCGGCGTCACCCCCGCTCCTCCTCCATCCGGACCGGAGACGCCGCGAGCCGGTCGAGCCGGACGACGTCCCCCGTCCGTCGGTCGACCTCGCCGAACCGGAGGACGCCGGTCGGACACGACTGGACGCAGGCCGAGCAGCGGACGCACTGCGGGTCCTCCATCGGCCTCCCCTTGTTCGCGAAGTTCATCACGTCGATCCCCTGGTGGCAGACCGAGGTGCAGACGTTGCACGAGATGCACTTCTTCTTCTCGGCGACGATCCGGAACCGCGAGAACCGGGCGTAGACGTGCATCAGCGCGGCGAGCGGGCAGGCGAACCGGCACCAGACGCGGCCGGAGAACCAGAAGTAGAACGCGACGCCGAAGATGCCCGCCCAGAGGAGGTCGACGAACCACGCGTAGTTCAGGAAGTTCAGCGGGAACGCGAGGTCGCCCCAGTTCCGGTCCTTCCCGAGGAACCCGAGCATGTACGCCGAGTCGACGACCTCCTTGAACCGCCCCTCCGGCGCGAGCCACCCGGCGACGCGGAGCACGAGCAGCACGAACGCCAGGAGGAGGAACGCCTGGCCGATCATGTTCGCGCGGTTCCACCGCGGCCCGTGCGGCATCTTGTGGCGGTGCGCGTCCCCCATCGTCTCCGCGAGCGCCCCGCACGAACAGATCCACCCGCAGTACGCCCCCTTCCCCCACTTCCTCACGAGGAGCGGGATCAGCACGAACGTCTGCAGGAGCCCGATGACGATCCACGCCGTGATCGGCTGGTCGGTGAAGAGGTTCCAGGGGAGGAGCGGCCAGGCGAGGATGAACCCGACGGAGCGCCAGTACTCGCGGCCGTGCGCGTCCCACTCGGTGACCGGGAAGAGCGCGTCCGCGACCGACCGCCCCGCGCCCGCCTCGAACGCGCCGTTGTGGCCGAGCCACGGCAGGACCACGAACGGGAGGAGGAAGAGCGGCACGACCTGGATCGCGGCGAGGGTCACGGTCTGGAGGGTGACGTACGGCGTCCGCCGCCGCCGGATCCGTCGGATCCCGAACAACACGATGCAGACGGTGTACGCGAGCGTGTACCAGAAGCTCGGGTTGTGCATCGAGACCCGGATCGTCCCGAGCAGGGTCGAGGGGTCGTCGGCCGGGGCGAGGTTGAACGGGAAGAGCCCCCGCGCGGCGAACGCGCTCTTCAGCCCGAACCCGAGGTCGGTCTTCCAGTGGTAGAGGAAGACGCAGAAGGCGAAGAACGCGACGAGGCCGAGCTTGCTCGCGACGCTCCACTCGCCGCGGACCCGGACGCCCGAGCGGCGGAAGAAGTCGAGCGGCGGCTCGCGCCCGATCATCGCGAAGACCGCGTCGTTCGGCCGGGTCTCCTCCGCGCCGCTCCGGTCGACGAGCGTCACGTCGTCTTTGCCGATCTCCTTCACCTCGGTCCCCATCCGCAGGTCGAGCGAGCCGACGGGGCGGTCCGGCGCGTCGAGGGAGGGACCGGCCGATGCGGTGACGCGGTCGCTCGACGGGCGCTCGACGGAGACGTCCGCCGACGGGTCGCGCCGGAGCGCCTCCAGGCTCTCGACGTTCTCGGGCTTCGGGCGGCTGAACTCCTCCTTCCGGTACGAGAGCGTCACGTGCGCGCCGCCGCGGGCGAGCGCGATCGCCGCCTCCAGCGCCGAGTCGCCGCCGCCGACGACCAGCGCGCGCCGGCCGCGGAAGTCGGCGGGGTCGTGCAGCCGGTTCGAGACCTTGTCCCGATCCTCGCCCGGGACCCCGAGCGTCCGGTGGTTCCCGGACCGGCCGATCGCGAGGACGACGTGCCGCGCCGGCACCGGGTCCCCGTCGGCGAGGACGACCTCGAGCCTCCCGCCGCTCCGGCGCACCCGCTCGACGCGGGCCGGCGTCGTCTCGATCCCCCGCTCGACGGTCTGCGCCCGCAGCTCGGCGAGGAGCGACTCCTTGACGTCCGCGTCCGCGGAGAACTGCAGGTCTCCCGCCGGGACGAGACCGCTCGGGTAGGTGTAGATCGGCTTCGCCTTCGGGAAGTTGGCGATCGTCGAGAACGGCGCGGCCGCCTCGAACACCTCGAAGCGCAGCCCCTGCGCCCGGGCCTCGAGCGCCGCCGCCATCCCGGAGACGCCGCCCCCGACGATCGCCACGTCGAGGACGTCGTCGTCCCCCGCCCCCCGCTCGAACCCCGGGTCGTCGACGATCTTCCGGATCACGCGCGCCCCCGAGTCGGCGGCGAGCTTCAGGAGCGGCACCCCGGTCAGGTCGCCGACGACGTGGACGCCGGGGACGTTGGTCGAGCCGTCCTCCGCGACGTCCGGGAGCTTCTCGACCCCGCCGGCCGGCCACCGGGTGTGGAGCCAGCGGGTGTACCGCTTCACGAGAGAGAACATGCGGGTCCTCGAGCGTCCGTCCGGGGTCGGTTCGCGCGCTCCGATGCGGTCCCCGCCGACTCGGTTTCGGGCCGGTTCTACCCCATTTGGGGTCGGCGCGACTCCGACTCGACGCGCGGGCCGGCCGGATCGGCGCCCTCGCGGGCCCACTCCGCCCGCTCGATCCGGTGCTTCCGGATGCGGTACTGGAGCGTCTTGTACGTGATGCCGACCAGCCGGGCCGCCGGGCCGAGCGAGCCGCCGGACCGCCGGAGCGCCTGGAGGATCAGGTGCCGCTCCAGCTCGTCGAGCACGACCCCCTCCGCCGGAAGGTCGAACCCGTCGGGCGTCCCCGCCTCCCCGGGGCCGTCCCGGACGACCGGCGGCAGGTCGTCGGGCGTGAGAGTCGAGCCGCGGGCGAGGACGACCATCCGTTCGACGCAGTTCTGGAGCTCGCGCACGTTCCCCGGCCACGCGTGGCGGAGGCACCGCTCGACGACCTCCGAGTCGATCTCCGGCGGATCGCGGTCGAAGCGCGCCGCGGCCAAGCGGGCGAAGTGCTCGAGCAGCACCGGCACGTCCTCGGCCCGGTCGCGGAGCGGCGGGAGCGCGATCGGGACGACGTTCAGCCGGTAGAACAGGTCCTCGCGGAACGACCGCTCCCGGATCGACTCCTCGAGGTCCTCGCTGGTGGCGGCGACGATCCGCACGTCGACGCGGCGCGGCCGGTCGGCCCCCAGCCGGTGGACCTCGCGCTCCTGGAGGACGCGCAGCAGCTTCGCCTGGAGGTCGACGCGCATGGCGCCGATCTCATCGAGCAGGAGCGTCCCGCCGTCCGCCCGCTCGAACGCCCCGGACCGGGCCTGCGTCGCGCCGGAGAACGCGCCCCGCTCGTGCCCGAAGAACTCGCTCTCCAGCAGGGTCTCCGGGACGGCCGCGCAGTTGATGGCGACGAACGGTCCGTCGGCGCGACGGCTCCGGGCGTGGATCGCCCGCGCGACCAGCTCCTTCCCGGTGCCGCTCTCGCCGGTCACGAGGACCGACACGTCGGTGTCGGCCACGCGCTCGATCACCGAGTAGACCTCCTGCATCGGCGGCGAGGCGCCGACGATCCCTTCGAGACGCACGCGGTCGGCGAGCGCGCTCCGGAGGCGGACGACCTCCTCCTCCAGCGACCGCTGCCGGTGGACCTTGTCGAGGACGAGGAGGAGCTCCTCCTTCTCGAACGGCTTGGTGAGGTAGTCGGCGGCGCCGTGCTTCATCGCCTCGACCGCCGACGACACCGACCCGAACGCGGTCATCAGGATCACCGGCGGCGCGCCCGGCGTGGCGCGGACGCGGCGGAGGAGCTCCAGCCCGTCGAGCCCCGGCATCCGCTGATCGGAGAGGACGAGGTCGAACGTCGCCGCCTCGAGCCGCTCGAGCGCGGCGCGCCCGTCGGCCGCCGCCTCGACCTCGTACCCGGCGCGCCCGAGGATCGACGCGAGCATCTCCCGCTGCGTCTCCTCGTCGTCGACCAGGAGGAGCCTCGCCGCGCTCACGGCGCGCCCCCCGCGAGCGGGAGCTCCAACCGGAACGTCGCCCCCTCTCCCGGCGCGCTCTCCAGCTCCACCCTCCCGCCGTGCTCCTCCACGACGATCTGATGGACCATCGCCAGGCCGAGCCCGTGTCCCCCGTCCCGCGTCGTGTAGCCGAACTCGAACACGCGCTCCTGCTCCGCCTCCTCGATCCCCGGCCCGTCGTCGACGACCTCCACGACGACCGCGTCCGCCGCGCGCCCGGTCCGGAGCGTCACCCTGCCGCCGTCCTCCATCGCCTCGAGCGCGTTCAGCACGAGGTTCAGGAGCGCGGACCGGAGCGCCTCGACGTCCGCCTCGATCGTCGCCACGCCGGCCGCCGCCTCGACCGCGACCCGCACGTCGCGGTGCTCCGCCTCCTTCCGGACGAGCTGCGCCGTCTCGGAGAGGAGGTCCCCGAGATCGACCGGCCGGCGTTCGCGGCGCTCGCTCCGGGCGAAGCGGAGGAAGTTCGCGACCATCCCGTCGAGGCGGTGGATCTCGCGCCGGATCACGTCGAGCGTCCGCTCGAACTCCGCCGCGCGGCCGGCGTCCTCGGGCGCGCTCGTCTCCCGCAGGTGCTGCAGCGACAGGTTGATCGAGTGGAGCGGGTTCCGGACGTCGTGCGCGACGCCGGCGGCGAGCCGGCCGAGCGCCGACAGCTTCTCCTGCCGGGTCAGCTCGCGCGCCCGCTCGCGCCCGACGCGGAGGCGGCGCGTCATGTCGTTGAAGCCGAGCCCGAGCCGCCCGACCTCGTCCCCGCCCGCCACCGTCACGCGGGTCTCGAGGTCCCCCTCGGAGACCCGGCGGAGCCCCTCGTCGAGCTCGCGGATCGGTCTCGTGAAGCGCCGCGCCAGCCCGGCGGAGAGGACCGTGCCGAGCGCGAAGACGCCGAGGAACAGGAACAGCATCCGCTCGCGGATCTTGTCGAACAGCGTCGCGTAGTCCCGCGTCGGGAGCGAGAGGACCACGTCCTCGGTCGCCTCGCGTCCCGTCGCCGTCTCGACGTCGAGGACGACCCCCTCGCCCTCGCGCAGCCGGACCTCGTGCCGATCGATCTCGTACGTGGTCGCGCCGTCGCGCTCCCCGGCGAACCGGAACATCGGGATGCGGGCCCGGATCTCGTCGTCGCCGACCTCGGTGAAGACGTTCGACGCCCGGATGAAGAGCGCGTTCGGCGGCAGCTCGCCCCCGTGCCGCTCCCGCACCCGCTCCAGCAGCCGGTCGAGGTCGGGCGCGCCGCGCCCCTCCGGGCGGAGGCCCTCCGACCCGGGAGGCTCGAGCGCGGCGTCGACGGTCACGACGAACATCTCCGCCGGCGCGCGGACCGCCCGGTGGATCGGACAGTCGCAGGTGTCGAGGCCGGCCGCCGCCGATCGGAACACCCGGCGCGCGACGCCTTCCGGGAGGTCCGGCGGCTCCTCTCCGTCCCACCCCATCGACATCCCGAAGCCGAGGTCTCCGCTCGAGACGAACCGGAACTCCCGCCTCGCGAACGCCGCCACGGTCTGCTTCCCCGCCTCGGAGACCGTCCGCTCGACCTCCTCCATGATCGCGTCCTCGGACCGGCTCAGGAGGAGCCCGAACGCCGCGAGGCAGCAGAACAGCGTGACGCTCATCAGGGCGATCAGACGGAGGGTCATGGCGGACTCCGGGGCGGACCGGTCCCCCAGGGTACGCATCCCGCGTGCCGGACGTGAGCTCGCCCTTCGCGGGCCGGAGCGGTCACGGGATCGTCAGCGTGACCTTCCCCGTGACCGGCGCCACCTCGACGATGCACTGCAGCTCCCGGCTCACGGCCAGGCGGACGTTCCCGCCGTGGTCGGGCGTCCCGGCGGCGTCGAACAGGATCGCGTTCGTGCCGCCGAAGTTCACGGTCCCGATCCCCGTGTTCCCCTTCTCGGCGAGCTTCCGGTGCCAAGGCCGGCGCGACAGCGGCTCGTCGAGGATCGTGCCGGGCGGAGACTCGACCGTGTAGCTCTCCTCTTCCGGGTCGAACAGGAGCCGGTGGCTCTGGCCGGTGGCGACCGCCCGCGCCTGCGCGAACTCGAGGTCGGCGACGAGGACGTTCGCGTCGGCGAGCAGCACCTGGTCGTCGAGCGTCGACGCGGCCGGGATCACCGTCCCGGCGAGGATCATCCCGACCACCAGGACGATCAGCAGCTCGACGAGGGTGAAGCCGCGGGACACGGTCAGGTGCCGTCCGTGGGGAGGATCACGGTGAGCGTCGTCCCGACCCCGAGCGTCGAGTGCGCCTCGAGGCGACCCCCGTGCTGCTCCACCACCGAGCGGACCAGGACCAGCCCGAGCCCCGACCCCTCGGCCTGGCCCGTGAACTCCTCGTCCCGCTGCGAGAACGGCTGGAACAGCGACTTCAGCAGCTCCGGGGCGATCCCCTCGCCCCGGTCGACGACGTCGACGCGGAGCGCCTTCCCCTCGAGCTCGGGGGAGAGCGCCACCGTCACCGCCGCCTTGACGCCGCCCGGCGAGAACTTGACCGCGTTGTCGATCAGGTGGCCGAGCATCGTGAAGAGCATCTGACGCGACCCGGTGACGACGGCCGACGGGAACGCGCACTCGACCTCCACGTCGAACGCGCGGTCCCGCCGGCGGTCGCGGACCCACCGGATCGCCTCGTCGGTCAACGCGCGCAGGTCGACCGCCTGGACGACGCGCTCTCCCTGCCGGAACTCGACGAACTGGAGGATGCCGTCGACGAGGTCGCGCAGCTCCTCGGCCCCCGAGTCGATCCCGTCGAACGCCTCGTGCCGCTGCTCCGCGTCGCAGGTCGGGTCGCGCGCGATCGGCAGGAGCCCGAGGATCTTCGTCAGCGGCGTCCGGAGCTTGTGCGAGGCGAGCGAGAGGAAGTCGCGCTGCGCGGACGCCTGCCGCGACTCGCGCGTCACGTCGCGGAGACAGAGGACGTGGATCGGCTCGGCGTCGGTCCCGAGCCGGGCGCGGAACGCCTTCCCCGCGAGCACGAGCGGTCGACGTCGATCGAGGCTCTCGGCGGTGAAGTCGACCGACTCGTCCCCGAGCGCGCGGAGGACGTGGTCCGGGACCGAGAGCGAGAACCCGCTCAGGCGGTCGAGCAGGTCGTACCCCTCCGCGTCCGCGTCCGCCACGCCGAGGAGTCCGCGGGCGGCGGCGTTCGTCATCCGGGTCCGCCACCGATCGTCGGTCACCACGATGCCGTCGCCGATCTCGCGGACGACGCCCTCCAGCATCTCCCGCTCGTAGCTGACCGCCCGGTAGTGCTGGAAGTTCGCGACGGCCACCGCGGTGACGCCGCAGAGGGCCGCGACGAGCTTCGTGTCGCCGGTCGTGAACCGGTCGTCGTCGTCGCGGCCGAGGACGAGCAGGCCGAGCGTCCGACCGCCGGTCTCGAGCGGCGCGACGAGGACGTTCGGGACCGCCTCGGCGTCCGGGCGGGCGTAGTCCCGAGCCAGCTCGCCGTGCAGGAAGAGCGTCCGGCCGAGCTGCCCGAGACGGGCCGGCGCGTCCTCCGCGAACCGCCCGCCGAGCCCGTTCTTCTCGGCCGACACGTCGAACCCGCGGTCCGGCCGCTTCAGGTAGAGCACGCCCCCCGTCGCCTCGACGGCCTCGACCGCCATGTTCACGAGGTACGTCGTGATGTCCTCCATCCGGAACAGCGAACCGAGGTTCGACACGGTCCGGTAGACGAGGGTCAGCGCCTCGTACGCCTCGACCAGGTC
>JBICIB010000791.1:0-4197 GCA_043101415.1 Planctomycetota bacterium JB042
GGCCGGGCGATCACCTTTCCGTCCGTCGCGTCGAACACCCGCGCCGTGCCGTTGTCCGATGCGGTGAGGACGCGATCGCCGCTCGGAGACCATCCCGCGATCGTGAGCGGCGCCGCGCCATCCGCGAGGACCGGGAGATGCGGCCGCGAGTCGAGGTGGAAGACGTGGAACTCTCCCGAGTTCTCCTGCGTCACCAGCCGCGTCGCGTCCGGCGTGAACCGCGCCAGCAACGCGAACGTGTGGTGCCCACGGAGCACCCGCAGTTCGGCGCCGTCCGCCGCGTCGAGGATCCGGGCGGTCCGGTCGAGCGCCGCGATCGCGAGCCGTCGGCCGTCCGGACTGAACGACACGTCGAACACCGCGCGCTCGGTCGGCGATTCGACCAGGAACGCGCGGCGCCCGTCCTCGAGGTCGAACATCGCGGTTCCCGCGTCGAACGCCGCGGCGATCCGCCGCCCGCCCGGCGAAAACACCGCCTGGTGCACCGCGCCGGGGAGGACGAGGGGCGGGAGAACGGCGCGCCCGTCGGCGGCATCCAGGAGGCGCACCGTGCGGTCGAGGCCCCACGTCAGCACCCGGGTCGAGTCCGGCGAGAAGCGCGCGCCGCGGAGCTCTCCTCGGTGCCCCCCGAGCGCGACCAGGACGGCGCCGTCGCCGGCGGCGCGGACGAGCACCCGCGGCGCGGCGTCCGGCGTCGGGTCGGGCGATTCGTCCGAACCGGTCAGGAAGCGCTCTCCGTCCGGCGCGAACGCGACGTGGGTGGCGGGACCGGCGTGGCCGTCGAGCGGGATCGGCGGCGTCCGCCCCGACACGTCGACCAGCCAGGGACGGTCGACCTTCCTCGCGACGACGAGGCGCCGGCCCGGCGGGTCGAAGGCCAGGTCCGCCACCGCGCCCGCGCCGGGGGGGAGCAGTTCGCTCGGCCGATCCGATCCGACGTCGATCCGCCACACCGATCCGTCCTCGCCGCCGCCGGCGACCGTGCCGTCCTCCGCCACCCGGACGACCCGGGTCCCGACCGGCGTGGCGACCACTCGACGGGGCGACCCGCCGTCGATCCCGTACCAGTGGACAGCCGGAGTCCCGACCACGACCACCAGCTCGCCGCGGCGCGGATCGAGCGCGAGGTCCCGGAAGTGCGTGCCCGGGATGTGGACCGCGGTCTGCTCCCATCCCGCGTCGAGCGCCGCGTAGAGCGCGTCGTTGGCGGCCCGCCCCGGCGCCCGGCGCCCCGCCTCGACGGCCAGCCCGAGCGCCCGGGTCGGGTCGTCCTCGAGGACCTTCCCGCCCGCGGCCGCCGCGTAGACCAGCCCGCGGGCGCGCGCCAGCGCCACCTCCTTCGCGTCGCGCTCTTCCCGGACCTCCGCGAGCAATCGCAGCACGACGAACAACCCGGTCGCGAGGAGGACGAACGCCAGGCCCGCCGAGAGCGAGAACGTCGGGTGACGCCGCCCGAACCGGACCAGGTGGACGAGCACGCCGGCGGGACGGGCGAGGATCGGGCGGCCCTCGCGGAGGCGGCGCAGGTCGTCCGCGAAGGCCCGCGCGGAGTCGTAGCGGCGGGCCGCGTTCTTCTCCATCGCGGTCTCGAGGACCGTGCGGAGGTCGCGCGAGATCGCCTCGTTCCACCGGCGCGGATCGGGGACCGACTCGACCCGGATCGCGCGCTCGAAGCCGGCGCGCGTCGGCGCGTCGAAGGGGCGGGCGCCGGTGAGGCACTCGTACAGCGTCACGCCGAGCGAGTAGACGTCGGCGCGACGATCGACCGCGTCGGCCTCGTCGTCGAGCTGCTCGGGCGCCATGTACGCGAGGGTGCCGCAGGCGTCCCCGGGCCGGGTGAGGTGCGACGTCGACCGGTCGACCCGGGCGAGGCCGAAGTCGAGGACGACCGGCGCGCCGTCCGGGGTCACCATGATGTTGTCCGGCTTGACGTCCCGGTGCACCACTCCCGCCTGGTGCGAGGCGTCCAGGGCGAGGGCGACGCGCTCGATCAACCCGAGGACTTGATCGATCTCGGACGCCGACGGCGGCGCTCGATCGACCACGGCCCGCCGGAGCGTCTCCCCCTCCACGAACCGCATGGCGAGGAACGGGGGATCGTGCTCGAGGTCGGACTCCTCGACCCCGCAGAGCCCCGGGTGGTCGAGCCGGGCCAGGACCCGGGCCTCCCGTTCCAGGCGCCGGCGCCGCTCCCCCAGCAGCGCGGCGGTCGGCGCGGCCAGCACCTTGAGCGCGACGCGGCGACCGGTCCGCTCGTCCTCGGCGAGGACGACGACCGCCTGCCCGCCGACCCCGACCCGTCGGATCGGGCGAAAGTGCGAGATCCGCTCGACCGGAGCCGCGTCCGCCTCCGTCCGGCCGGTCTCGAGCCGTGCGAACTCGACGGCGACCTCCCTCTCCGCCCCGGGGAAGCGCGCCTGGTACTCCGCCAGGGGCCGCGGGGCCCCTGCCTCGACGTCGTCGAGGTAGAGGGTCACGAAGTCGAACAGCCGCGCGGCAGCCTCGTCGTCCGACGGGATGGACATCGTCCGCACTCCACGGAAGGAGCCGAGTCGACCGGCGCCGTATGATACGCCCCGGCGGGAACCCCGGAGACTCGAGGATGGACCGCGACCGCGGAAGTCCGGCGGAGTCGGGCGCCGCCCGCGACGAGCGCTGGTTCGAGGCGGAGGTCGCGGCGGTCGCGCCGAGCCTGTTCGCCTGGGCGGGCCTCCGGATCCCGGCCGACATGCGCGCGACGATCGCGCCGGAGGACGTGGTCCAGGAGACCTGGGTCCGCGCCCTCGAGGTCCTCCCCCGGTTCGACCCGGCGCGAGGCCCGTTCCGGGCGTTCGTGTTCCGGGTGGCGAAGAACATCCTGCTCGAGTCGTTCCGTCGGTTCGAAGCGGCTCGCCGGACCGGGCTCGGCGAGGGTGGGGTCGACGAGTCCCGCGCCTTCCGGCTGGAGGGCGTGCCGGCGTCGGCGACCGCCGTCAGCCAGCGCGTCGCCCGCGACGAGACGCTCCAGACGTTCGTCGAGGAGGCGCTCCGGCTGGCCCGGGACGACCGCGACCTGTTGATCGCCTGCGGCCTCGAGGAGCGGCTCCCGACCGAGGTCGCGGTCGAGCTCGGCCTGACGCGGGACGCCGCGGTCAAGCGCTGGCAGAGGCTCCGCGCGCGGCTCTCCCGGCGCGCGGCGTTCCGGGTGCTGCTCGCCTGATCCGAGGGCCCCGAGGGTCCCGACGACGCGCGACGCGCGCGCCGGGACCACCCGCGGCTCCGCTCAGCCGGTCACCGTGAACAGCGCGTTCGTCATCGCGATGCCGAACGGCGCGCTCGGGTCTCCGATCACCGCCTGGAAGTAGAGCTCGACGTCGGGCGGCACGTTCGCGGGCACGGCGGCCGGCAGCGTGATCGACCCCGCCCCGTCGAGCGGCAGCGGCGGGAAGACGATGTTCAGGGTCGGCGTCAGCACGCCGCCGGAGAACGGGTAGTTCGACTCGGAGAACCCGACCACGAACAGGGCGAGCCCGAACGGCGCGGCGTTCGTCGCCTGGATCGAGATCGTGTTCCCGGCCTGGACGCAGTTCTCGCCGGACAGGACCGGGATCCCCTGGATGCCGGGGAGGCCGGCGCCGATCACGACCCAGCGGCACCGCGACACGTCGGTGATGCACACGTCGTCGACGTGGCCCCACGACACGAGGTTTCCGTCGTTCGCGGTCGAGTCGTTCTCCGGGTTGATGGTCAGCGTGTCGAACGTCTTCGGCGCGACCCAGTCGGCGAGCGTCAGCGGGAGCCACGCGGTCGACGACGTGTTCGGCGTCACGCCGATCGTCGAGCAGGTCGCCGGCGGGCAGGCGCCGTACGTCTTCGGGCCGATCGACGCGTCGAGCCGGATCCGGACGTACGGCGGGAGGTTCGGGTTGGCGTCGTGCCATCGGTAGCAGAGCTTCGGCCGGTACGTGTGGTTCTTCTTGAACGTGACGGACTGCTGGATCGCCTCGCCGACGGCCTGGTTCCCCCACATCTGGACGTACCCGACGTCCTCGCACCCCATCGTGTCGACCACCTGCGGGGAACCGGACGAGAGGCTCCAACCGGCCACGGACGCGGACGGCATCGAGCCGGGGACGAGCCCCTCCGTGAACCCCCCGTTCTGCACCGGCGTCGGGCAGGGCGGGACCTCGACGATGCAGACGTCGTCGATCTGACCCC
>JBICIB010000792.1:0-6568 GCA_043101415.1 Planctomycetota bacterium JB042
GTCCCGGCCCGGGTCGACCTCGACGCGTGGCGGGTCTGCGACGCCGTCGGCGCGGTGCTGCTCGACGAGGCGGGGGTCGACGACGGGACGCTGGTCGACCTCTACCTCCACGGCGACCTGGAGGAGCGGATCATCGTCCTGCGCGCCCTCGGCCTCCGACCGGTCACCGACGGGACGGTGCGGCTGCTCGAGGAGGCGCAGCGCACGAACATGGAGTCGCACTTCAAGGCGGCGGCGTGCGACTCGAACCTCCCGCTCCGCGCGACGGCGCACGCGGAGTTCGGGAGCGAGGGGTTCCGGCGGATGATCCTGAAGGCGGCGTTCCTCGGGCTGCCGGAGGAGCGCCTCCTCGACGTCGACCAGGGCGCGGACGAGGAGCTCTCGCGCATGCTCCAGGACCTCGCCACCGAGCGCGAGGCGGCCGGCCGCGCGATCTGGCCCGGGACGAGCCTCCTGATCGCCCACGCCCCGACGGCGGGGTCCGTGGCGCGCGTCGTCGGCGGGCTCGAGCACGGAGACGACCGCCTCCGCCACGCCGCCGCCCGCGGCCTCCTCCGACTGAACCGACGCGACCTCGAACCGTTCGCCGCCGAGAGGCTCCCCCGCGAGCCGCGCCAGGCGATCCGCGAGCTGCTCGAGCGCGCGATCCGCCCCGACTGAACCGACCAGGACCTCACGATGCGCATCTTCGAACCGCACGCCCACATGTTCAGCCGCGTCACCGACGACTACCAGCGCATGGCGCTGGCCGGCATCCGCGGCATCCTCGAACCGGCGTTCTGGCTCGGCCAGAACCGGACCTCGGTCGGCTCGTTCGTCGACTACTACGACACGCTGATCGGCTGGGAGCGGTTCCGCGCGCGCCAGTTCGGGATCCACCACTACTGCACGATGGCGCTCAACCCGCGCGAGGCGAACGACGATCGCGTGAACGACGCCGTGATGGAGATCCTCCCGCGCTATCTCGAGAAGAGCAGCGTCCTCGGCGTCGGCGAGATCGGCCTCGACGACCAGACGAAGAAGGAGGAGAAGTACTTCGTCGCCCAGGTCGAGCTGGCGCGGAAGCACGACCTCCCGATCCTCGTCCACACCCCGCACCGCGACAAGAAGCAGGGGTTCCAGCGCTGCATCGACATCCTGCGCGACCTCGAGTTCGACATGGCGCGCGTCCTGCTCGACCACGGCAACGAGGAGACGATCAAGATCACGCGCGAGCTCGGCTGCGTCTCCGGCTTCTCCATCTATCCGTTCACGAAGATGGACGAGGCGCGGATGGTCCAGATCGTCCTCGAGTACGGCGTCGAGCGGATGGTCGTGAACAGCGCCGCCGACTGGGGCGTGAGCGACCCCCTGATGGTGCCGAAGACCGTCGTGAAGCTCCGGCAGGCCGGCGTCCCGGACGCGGACGTCGAGCGCCTGGTCTGGCACAATCCGATCGAGTTCTTCGCGCAGGGCGGCCGGTTCGACCCGGCCGAGCTCGACCGGCCGGCCGACGTCGACATGCGGGAGACGTTCGACGGCAACTCGGTGCTCCGAGGACAGGACCCCGACAAGACGTAGCGCCCCGCCCGCCGGACGCCTACGATCCTTCGGACCCCGCGCGCGAAGGGCGCCGGGACCCCGGAGGAACGCCATGGCCGACGAACTGCTCCAGCCCGACAACCCCCTCTCGGACGAGGAGTGGAACACGCTCCAGGAGGTCGTCGTGCGCGTCGCCCGGCGGCGTCTCGTCGGGCGGCGGTTCATCGACCTGTACGGTCCGCTCGGGCCGGGCGTCCAGACCGTGAAGTCGGAGCGGTACGTCAACGCGACCCCGGGCGGCGTCGACTACACCGGCGACGCGTCGACGGCGCCGATCTCGGTCGAGGCGTCCCGCTACGTCCCGATCCCGATCATCTACAAGGACTTCCAGATCCACTGGCGCGACCTCGCCGCGGCCCGCCGGTTCGGCGTCCCGCTCGACACGTCGGCGTGCGCGGGGGCGGCGAGCTTCTGCGCCGGCCGCGAGGACCAGCTCCTCTTCCACGGCGAGGACTCGCTCGGGATCGAGGGGCTGCTGTCGGTGAACGGCTCGAACACCCTCCAGATCGGCAACTGGGAGGAGCCGGGGTCCGGCTTCGAGGACGTCGTCCAGGCGACCCGCCTCCTGAACGAGGGCGGCCACTACGGACCGTACGCGATGGCGGTCTCGCCGAAGCGGTTCGCGCAGCTCCACCGCCTCTACGAGCGGACCGGCGTCCTCGAGGTGAAGACGATCCGCGACCTGATCACCGACGGCATCTACCAGTCGGACGTCCTGAAGGACGACGAGGGGGTGATCGTCGCGACCGGCTACGCCAACTTCGACCTCGCGCTCTCGATGGACCTCCGGGTGGCGTACCTCGGCGAGGAGAACCTGAACCTCCGGTTCCGGGTCCTCGAGTGCGCGCTCCTCCGGATCAAGCACCCCGACGCGATCTGCGTCTTCAAGACGAAGAAGTCGAAGTGAGCGTCGTCGGCGACCAGCAGCTCCTCCGCGAGATCCTGATGCGGGAGATCGAGACGATCCACCGCTACCAGGAGATGCTCCGGCGTGCGGCGGACGACGACCTGCAGCGCTTCATCGCGCACGCGCTGCTGGAGGAGAAGGAGCACGTCGCGGAGGCGATCCAGATCCTCCGCCGCCTCGACCCGATGCAGGCCCGCGCGCTCGACGAGGACCACTCCTCGCACTTCCGCGCCGGTGGCCCGGGCGACCGCGCCCTCTCCGAGCTGTTGGGGCGCGCGGGCCCGCCGGCGAGCCCGAAGGCCGCCCCCGCCGAGGTTGCCCCCGCCGAGGCCGCGACTCCGGCCGAGAGCGCCGACGCCCCGCCGTTCGGCGCGGTCCGGCCGGGGACCGACCTCTCCGCGCGGACCGTCGGCTCGCTTCGCCAGGAGTCCTGAGGGGACGCTCAGGGGGGGCGCGCGCCGGTCAGGCGACGCCGTGCTGGGCGAGCATGCTCCGGGCGTCCTTGGCGAGGTTCGACCGGGGCGCCTTCCGCATCACCAGGTGCAGGACCTGCCCGCCGAGCTGCTGCTCGTCGTGCTCGCGCGACACGAAGTGCGCCCCGAGCCAGGCCAGCTCGTCGGCGGTCAGGACCGTCTCCTTCCGGAGCCGCTCGAACAGCGGGAAGTCCTGCGAGACGATCCCGGAGAACAGCTCGACCACCGGGTCGTCGGCCCGCGCGGCCCCACGCGGGGACTGCTTCAGGAGCGCGATCGCGAGTTCGTACCGCACCTCGACGTCGAAGATCTCGTGCCGCTCCAGGAGCCGGAGCGTCAGCGCGGTGTCCTCGAACCGCCGGCTCCTCTTCTTGCGCAGGGCCCGACGGAGGAGCACCTCTCGGCACGCCTTCGCCGAGGCGTGACGGAGCAGGAAGAGGAGCGGCTCGTACAGCCGGTTGTCGTGATCGAGGTGCCGCACGACGCGCTCGCCCAGCCGTCGGACCTGATCGGTCGACAGCTCCTCCGCCTGCGGCCTCAGCACGCGCGCGAGCATCCACGCCCGCTCGCCGCGGGTCTCCGAGAGGAGCCGCGAGAGGACGGTCGCGCGCGCCGCGGTGAGCGCCGAGAGAGCGCGCGCGGCCGGCTCCCGGACGGCGGGGTCGGGCTCGTCGACGAACCGGAGGAGGACCTCGACCGCCTCCTTCGAATCGAACGTCCCGAGCTTCGAGAGGGCGAACCGGCGCACGTCGGCGTGGCGCGATCGGGTCAGCGCGTCGAGGTCGTCGACCATCGACGGCGCGAGCGTCATCGGCAGGAGGACGTCGAGCGCCGGGCGCACGACGTGCTCGTAGTCCGGGTCGCCGAGCGCCTCGAGGAGCTGCCGGGCCGCCGCCTCCCCTCCGCGCGCGGGGCGCGGCGCGGTGCGGAGGGCGCGAAGCGCGGCGGTCCGGACGACCGGGGGCGCGCTCGCCCGCGCGTTTCGGAGGAGGACGACGAACGCGGACGGGTCGTCGACGAAGCCGAGGATCCGGAGCGCGGCCGCGCGCGCCTCCTTCGATCGGCGCGCGTCCGGACCGGAGAGGAACTTCCGGAGGTTCTCCGTCGTCGCGCGCCGGCTCCGGTCGGTCATCGCGGTCACCTCGCGCCGCACCCCGAGGAGGGCGTCCTCGACGTCCCCCGGCGACTCGCGCGCGAGCGACTCGAGCAGGAGCTTCGTGGCGGCGACGGTGCCGATCCGGGTCCACGCGCGCTGGATGGCCCGGCGTTCCGGCGCCCCCGCCTCGACCAGTCGCTCGCCGAGCTTCTTCGCGACGCCGTTCCCGAGCCCGGCGAGGACGCGGACCGCCCCCTCCTGCAGCTCGTCGTCGCGGCGGAGGAGCGGCGTGACGTGGTCGAGCGCCCGGGCGTCGCCGATCTTCTCGAGCGCCTCGAGGGCGTACGTCATGAGCGAGCGGTCGCGGCCGGCGAGCAGTTCGCCGAGCGCGTCGACGACGCCTTCCTCGTCGGCGCCGAGTTCGCCGAGGACGAGCACCGCGGCGCACTGGACGTCGCCCCGATCGCTCGTCAGCAGGTCGCAGATCCGCTTCGTCTGCTGCTTCATTCGACCCCCCGATCGCCCCCGAAGATACCAGCCTGCCCGTGGACACTCCGTGGAGAACGCGGGGAAACGATGTCGACGATCGCGACCGGATCCGCCCCGCGCGACTCAACCCCTTGGTTCGGCGGGGAATGGAAGAATCATCGACAAACGTCACTGGAAACCGAACCTACGCCCGGTCGCGCCGTTCCTGGCGGGCTAGCATGACCGCTTCCGGACGCGCGACGCGCCCGGCCGAACGCCCCCTCAGTCGACATGGACGGACTCCGATGCGCCCGCTCGCCCTCGCTCTCGCGCTGATCCCCGGCTTCGCCTCGATCGCCGACGCCGCCGACCTCAAGGAGACGGTCAACGCCTCGGTCCGCACGATCCGCGCGCTCCAGAACCCCGACGGGACGTACGGCCCCGCCGACCGGCAGCCGCTCGCGACGATCCGCGTCGTCCGGGCGTTCACGACGTCCGGCGAGCACTACACCGCGCAGGACGGTCCGTTCGTGCGCTCGGCGGTCGACGCGATCGTCGCCGCGCTGGACGGCGGCGACGCGGACGACGCGACGCGAGCGGAGGCCCTCCTCGCGCTCCGGGCGGCCGCGAAGGGCGCCCGGTACGACGCGGCGAAGGAGGCGCTCGCGCCGGCCGAGGGCGCCCTCGACGAGTCCGGCCCGCTCCCCTGGACGCGGCGGCACCTCGCCGCGGGGGAGTCGTTCGACGACGCGGGACGCTGGTTCCCGGCGGTGCGCGACCGCCTGATCGCCGCGCAGGACGAGGCGCTCCGGTCGCTCGATGCCGCCGGCGTCCCCTCCGCGGCGGCGCGACTGCTCGCGCTGAACGAGCTGGTCGCGTGGGAGAAGGCGAACGCGAGCGGCGGCGACGACGCGGCCGCCGCCGCCGACGCCGAGCGACGCGCGGCGCCGGAGACGCCCGAGGCGCGCCGGGCGAGGATCGCGCTCGGCCTCGACTACCTCGCGGCGCAGCAGCGGGACGGTCGGTTCGGTTTCGGCGGGACGGCGGACGCCGGCATCACCGCGATCGCGCTGTCGGCCGTCATCCGGACGTGCGACGACCTCGGACGGGAGCGTCCGGAGTGGGTCGCCGAGGGACTCCGGTACCTCGCGTCCCTGCAGAAGGACGACGGCGGGATCTACGACATCGGCCTGAAGAACTACGTCACGTCGGTCGCCGTCGAGGCGCTCGCGGTCTCCGGCGACCCGTCGTTCGCGCCGGTCATCGCGCGCGGGACGGAGTTCCTCACCACGACGCAGCTCGACGAGGGCGAAGGGTACTCCTCCGAGCTCGACCCGTACTACGGCGGGTTCGGGTACGGCTCGAGCGAGCGGCCGGACCTCTCGAACACGCAGATGGCCCTGCAGGCGCTGCACGAGGCCGGGGTGCCGGACGACCAGGCCGCGTACACGAAGGCGGTCCTCTTCCTCCAGCGGTGCCAGAACCGGAAGGAGTCGGGGATCGACACCATGACGACCTGGGACGACCGGGAGGTCGGTCCGGGCGACGACGGCGGCGCGGTCTACCGGCCAGGGGACAGCAAGGCCGGGACCGACGAGCGGGAGGATGGGACGCTGGTCGGCCGCTCGTACGGGTCGATGACGTACGCGCTCCTCAAGTCGTACCTCTTCGTCGGCCTCGACCCCGACGATCCGCGGGTCGCGGAGGCGGTCGACTGGATCACCCGGAACTACCGTCTCGACGTCAACCCCGGGTTCCGGCCCGACGGCCGCTCGGAGTACCAGGGCCTCTACTACTACTACCTGACGATGGCGCGAGCGCTCGAGGCGCTCGGCCGGGACGAGCTGTCGCCGGCGGACGGCGGCGACGCGATCGACTGGCGCGCCGACCTCTCGCGGACCCTGTTCGAGCTCCAGGCCGACGACGGGCACTGGATCAACGGGCGGGCGAAGCGCTGGATGGAGGGGAATCCGGTGCTGACGACCGCCTACGCCCTCCTCGCGTTCGACGCGATCCGGGGCTGACCGCCGCTCGCGGCGGGGG
>JBICIB010000793.1:0-4763 GCA_043101415.1 Planctomycetota bacterium JB042
CGGTGGGGGCGGGTCCACGGCGTGACGTCGGTCCCCACCGGAAGAGCCGGACCTGCGCGCTGACCGGCGAGCACGTCATGGCGTCGACCGCGCTGCCGCTCTTCTTCCCGGCGATCCGGATCGGGTCGGAGTGGCACGGCGACGGCGACATCCGCCTGACCGCGCCGCTCTCCCCGGCGCTGCACCTCGGGGCGGATCGGATGCTCGCGATCTCGACGCGCTACCGGAAGTCGCAGTCGGAGTCGGACCTCCCCGACGGCGTCGGGTATCCGCCGCCGGCGCAGGTCGTCGGCGTGCTCCTGAACTCGATCTTCCTCGACAACTTCGACTTCGACGCGCTGCAGATGGAGCGGATCAACGCCCTCCTCGAGGCGCTCCCGCGCGAGCGCTGGGGCGGCCTCCGCCCGGTCTCGCTGAAGGTCGTCCGCCCGTCGGTCGACCTCGGCCGGCTCGCCCGCGAGTTCGAGCGGCACCTCCCGCGCGTCTTCCGCTTCCTGACCCGCGGCCTCGGCACCCGCGAGACCCGCAGCGCCGACACCCTCAGCTTCCTCCTGTTCGAGCGGCCGTACGTCGAGCGGCTGCTCCGCCTCGGCGAGGACGACGCGGAGGTGCAGATGGACGCGCTGCTGGAGTTCGTCGACGCCGCGACGTGAGGGGGGACCGGCGCGGCGTCAGCGGCCGCCGGTGGTGAACGACCAGCGCTTCGCGTACCGCGCGCCCCTCTCCTCGGCGGGCGCGAACGTCACGTGGTAGGTCGTGTTCCGGTCGAGCGTCCGCTTCGGGATCAGCGCGTACGCGGCCGCCGGCGCGAGGCTCGGGTTGGTGGGACGGCGCGGGGTCGAGACGTGGGCGTCGACGATCGCGCCCCGCGGACCGCCGCGCCGCAGCTCGAACTCCGGCTCGCCCACGTCGAGCTCCGCCGCGGGCGGGAGCTGGACGGTGACCGGGTACCCCCACGCGGACTGGTCCTCGCCGGGGACCGGGTTCGGGAGCTCGGGCCGGAACGCGAGGGGGACGTCCCGCTCCCCCGCGAACGGGTGGACGATCGGGATGTCGACGTGGAACGGCCCGCGGAGCGACGCGGCGTCGAGGACCGCCGTCCGCTCCTCCAGGGCGAAACCGATCCGGACGACGTTCGGCTCGAGCAGCGGGAGGCGGTGGTAGAAGCTCGCCATCCAGCGGTCGATCGCCTCGGGCGCGGCGCGGACGTCGGGCGCGACGACCGACCGCGCGGCGGCGCGGACCCCCTCGACCGAGAACCCCGGGCGCCCGGGGTCCTGCTCGTGCGCGTCCGGCCACCGCTCCTTCTGGTCCGGGTTCCGGTCGAGGTAGAGCGCGTGGAGGCGCGCGCCCTCGGAGAGCTCGGCGTCGAGCGCGACGTCCCGGTACCT
This sequence comes from Planctomycetota bacterium JB042, assembly GCA_043101415.1. Classification (GTDB taxonomy): domain Bacteria; phylum Planctomycetota; class B15-G4; order B15-G4; family JADJEK01; genus JAUIEL01. The sequence continues at coordinate 1,392 of JBICIB010000793.1, forward strand.
CGCCTGCAGCTCGGCCGCGAGCGTGGCGCGGCGGACCCCGTTCAGGTGGTCGAGCGCCCGCCGCGCCGCCTCCGTCGGCGCGCCCTCCGCGTCGTCGTCGCCGAGGAGCCGCTGCGCGATCCCCGGGACGCTCGGGAGGAACCAGTCGCGCCACCGCTCCTCGAACTCCGCCAGCGGCACGCCGAGCTCGCGCTCGAACAGCGCGGGCGCGGCGATGCCGCCGTTCTCCTCGAGCGCCGGCGCGGTCCGGCGGAGCACCCGGTCGGCGATCCCCTCCTCGACGAGGTACTCGAACACGAACGTCGACTTCGACAGGAGCTCGTTCGCCACCTCGCCGATCTCGTCGCGCATCGCGAGCCGGAACGCCGGCGCCTCCCCGCACGCGGCGAGGTGCCGGAGCCACGACCGGTAGCCGACCAGGCCGGCCCGCGCGACGCGGAGCCGCTCCTCGCGCTCGCGGCGGCGCGCCTCGTCGAGCGGGCCGGCGACGCTGCCGGGGCCGGGGGGCGCGCGCTCGAGCCACGCCCAGGTCGGCACGGACGTCCCGAGGAACGAGAGGCAGACCCAGCTCTGGAGCCCGGCCTGGAGGCACGGCTGCGCGTCGGCGAGCGAGAAGGAACGCGCCTCCCCGCCGTCCGACGGGCTCGGGGCGAACGCGGCGTACGAGCAGAGGTACGAGAAGAGGGTCCCCGCGACCTCGCTCTCGAGGCGGTCGAGCTGGAGGCTCCGCCGGTCGTCGAGGAGGCAGCCCGACAGCTCGCGATGCGCGGCGTGCCACTCCGGCGAGATCAGGTCGCGCTCGAGCGCGAGGTCGAGCCCGAGCCCGTACTCCGCGCGGCGGGCGACGGTCACCCACTCCGACCGGCGGACGGGCGGGATCGCGGTCGTGCCGGCGACGACGTGGTGCGCCACCGCGAGCGCCTGGAACGTCGCGACGGCGATGCGGCGGAGGCGCTCCTCGGAGCAGGCGCGATGGATCGTCACCTCGCCGACGCGGGCCGTCCGCGCGCCGACGCCGCAGACGGCGAGGGCGTACGGGTCGGTGCACGGCTCGATCGTGACGTCGACCGGGAGGCGCCGGGCCGCGACGAACGCGGCGGCGGTCGCGAGGCGGCGGTCGCGGCGGGAGGCGGCGCCGGGCGGACGCCAGCGCCCGTCGACGCGCACCCGCCCGAGCGCCTCGTGCGCGGCGTCGACGGTCGGGTCGAGGACGACGATCTGGCGGGCGAGCCGCGCGCGGTCGGCGGCGTCGAGCGCGTCGAGGCGACCGGCGAGCTCGCGCGCCAGCGCCGTGACCGCGCGCCCCTCGGTCGGCATCCGAGGGCGGACCTTCCGCGCCCGGGCGAGCAGGCCGTTGCACTCGCGGGAGAGGCGCGTCGCGTCGGCGGGCGGGAAGTCGAGCGCGAGCATCACGTCGACGAGGCGCACGACCTCGTCCGCCCGCCCGCCCCGGGCGACGCGGGCGGCGAGCTCGGCCATCCGGTCGTGGACGCGCGCGGGGACGACCTCCGCGCCGATCGAGGCCGCGGCGCACGCCGCGGCCAGCACCAGACGCACTCTCGCCGCCGACCCCGCCATCGCGTCGCTCCGGGACCTCGTCGCACGATGTACGGCGCGGCTCGGCTAAGGTCACGCCTTCCGCCCGACCCGCGAGGATCCTCGATGCTCCGGCCCACCCTCTCGCTCGCGTTCCTCCCGGTCCTCCTCGCCGCGCTCGCCCCGCCGGACGTCGTCGCGCAGGGCTCGAAGGCGGACTACGAGCGGGCGGAATCGCTGGCGCGGGCGGCGCGGGAGGCGGCGCGGAGCCCCCGGCCGTACCGCTTCACCGCCGACGGGGACGCGCTCTGGACGATCGACCCGGACGCGGGGCCCGAGGGCGCGATGATCGTCGTCGACGCCGCGACCGGCGAGCGGCGGGAGGCCGAGGCGGCCCTCGAGGACCTCGTCGACCGGCTCCGCAAGGCGGAGTGGAACGGCCCCCGCCGCAGCCGCTCGGGCGGCGCGGAGGTGGAGATCCGGTTCGAGAACCGCCTCGAGCGGGCGGTCGACCTCTGGTGGCTCGACACGGCCGGCGAGCGGCGGCCGTACGGGGCGATCGAGGCCGGCGCGACGAGGAGGCAGCGGACGTTCCGGAACCACGTCTGGCTGGTGACCGGCCGGGGGGACGAGGAGCTCGGCGTCTATCGCGCGGAGGAGTGGTTCGAGATGGTGGTCGTCGACGGCACGCGGACGCGGCGCGGGGAGCGTCCGCCGCCGCCGCCGCGCGGGGCCTCGCCCGACGGCCGGTGGCGCGCGTCGATCGTCGAGCACGACCTCGCCGTCCTGGACGTCGCCTCCGGCGAGCGCGTCCGCCTGACGACCGAGGGGGACGAGCGGACGTCGTTCCGGGGGCCGTTCCACTGGTCGCCCGACGGCCGGTGGTTCGTCGCGTTCCGCGAGCGGAAGGTCGAGACGCGCGAGGTCCACTTCGTCGAGTCGTCGCCCGACGACCGGGTGCAGCCGAAGCTCCACTCGATCCCGTACGTGAAGCCGGGCGACCCGCTGCCGGAGGTGACGCCGATCGTGGTCGACGTCGCGGCGCGGACGGCGCTGGCGGTCGAGTCGGAGTCGATGGACGACGCGTGGTCGCAGAGCCGGTTCCGCTGGGCGCCCGACGCGAGCCGGTTCACGTTCGTGCACGTCGAGCGCGGCCACCGGGTCATGCGCCTCCTCGCGGTCGACCCGGAGACGCGCGCGGTCTCCGTCCTGATCGAGGAGGCGCCGGGGACGTTCGTGGACTACTCGAACAAGACGTTCGTGCACTTCGTCGAGCCGACCGGCGAGATCGTCTGGATGTCCGAGCGGTCGGGGTGGAACCATCTCCATCTGTTCGATCGGGACGGGGCGTACGTCCGGCCGCTGACCGAGGGGGAGTGGGTCGTGCGGAGCGTCCTCGACACGGACGACGCGGCGCGGACGCTGACGATCGAGGTGGCGGCGATCGACCCGGACCAGGACCCGTACCACGTCCACGTCGCGCGAGTCGACCTCGACGGGAACCTGACGCGGCTGACCGAGGCGGACGGGACGCACGAGGTGGAATGGTCGCCCGACGGTCGGTTCCTGCTCGACACCTGGTCGCGCGTCGACCACCCGCCGGTGACCGAGCTGCGCCGCGGCGACGACGGGTCGCTCGTCGCCGTCCTCGACCGCGCGGACGACGCGCCGCGCCGCGCGACCGGCGCCCGCCTCCCGGAGCGGTTCGTCGCGAAGGGGCGCGACGGCAAGACCGACATCTGGGGCGTGATCCACCGACCGAGCAACTTCGACGCAAACCGCACGTACCCGGTAATCGAGAAGATCTACGCCGGGCCGCACGGCCAGCACGTGCCA
>JBICIB010000794.1:0-3896 GCA_043101415.1 Planctomycetota bacterium JB042
CGCCGGGCCGGCGTCCGCGTGATGCGGTGCGGCTCGCCCTTCTCGGCGGGGACGGTGAAGACGTCCCCCCGCACGGTGACGATCGCCCGCTTGCCGCTCGGCGAGACGGCCCAGTCGTCCAGGTGGCCGTCCCCTTCGATCCAGCGCGGCCGGAGCCACGGCCGGTCGTCGGCGAACGTGATCTGGACCTTCCGGATCGCCTCGGTCTCGGCGTCCATGAACCAGATCCAGCCCGCGCGTTCGAACACGAGCCCCCCCGCGCCCCGCGAGGGGAAGAGGACGTCGAAGTCGTCGTACGTCGTGACCGCTCGGATGTCGCGCGTGGCGAGGTCGCACGCATAGAGGTTCAGCGTGCCGGTCCGGTCGGACGTGAAGTAGATCGTCTCCCCGATCCAGAGCGGCTGGTTGTCGGTCCCCTCGAACGTCGTGAGCCGTTCGACGGAGTCGGTCTCGAGGTCGTAGATCCAGACGTCCTGCGCGCGCCCGGCGCGGTACCGCTTCCAGGTCCGCCACTCCCGGCTGATGATGCAGTACGCGATCTTCTTCCCGTCCGGGGAGAACGTCGCCGGCCCCCCCTCCGGGATCGGGAGCGGCGTCGGCAGCCCGCCGTTCGGGTCGACGAGGAAGTACTTCCCGATCCGCTCTCCGTACGGCGTCCGGTTGCTCCGCACGAGGAGCTTCTCCCCGTCCGGGGTCCAGTCGTAGACGAGGTTGTCGTATCCGCCGCGCGGCGGGAGCCGCCCGACGTCGGGATAGAACGTCAGCCGGCGCGGCACGCCGCCCGCGTACGGGACGACGTACACCTGACGCGTCCCGGAACGCTCGCCGGAGTACGCGACCGTCGTCCCGTCGGGCGAGATGCGCGGAAACAGCGCGATCCCGTCGTCGAAGCTCGTCAGCCGACGCGCCTCCCCGCCGGCGAGCGGGACGGTCCAGACGTCGCCGGCGTGCACGAACGCGAGCTTGTCGCCCTGCACGTGAGGGAAGCGGAGCAGTCGCGCCTCCTCCGGCGCCGCGGCGGCGGGCGTCGCGACGAGCAGGACGGCGAGGAGGACGAGTCGGATCGGGCTCATGACGGACTCCGGAACGGGGACGGTCGTGCAAGAACGAACGCCGACCCGGCCCCGTTGGTCGTCGGGCCGCCTCGGCGTCTTCCTCGTGCGTCGCGCAATCCGGCCGGGGCGACCCCGGCCTGCTGCGTTCGCGTCAACTCTCGGCCGCGGGCGCCTTCTTCTTCCCCTTCTTCTTCCCGGCCTTCGGCGGCTTCACGAGGCCGGCGTCGAGCAGGACGCGGTAGGCGCCGCGCTTGGCGACCGTCCGGATGGCGGCCGCGCTGAGGCGGGCCCGGACGAAGCGGCCGAGCTCGGGGACCCAGATCCGCTTCCACTGCAGGTTCGGCTTGAACCGGCGGCGGGTGATGCCGGTCGTCTTGAGGCCGACGCCGCCGCGGTGCTTCGCCAGACCGCGGCGGGCGATCCGGTTGCCGACGCGGGTACGACGTCCGGTGACGGTGCAGACGCGGGTCATCGGGAACTCTCCGTTCGCTGGAGTCGGGCCCGGGGAACTTGCCGGGGGAACGCCAAACCGGTCATTCAAGACCCTGGGGACGCGACCGTCAAGGGGCCCCGGCGCCGTTTTCCAGGGCCCCGGCCAGCCGCTCTCCGATCTCCCCGATCGAGCCGACCCCGTCGACCGGGATCAGGCATCCCTTGTCGGCGTAGAACGCGCTCACCGGGCGCGTCTGCTCCTCGTACACCCGGAGCCGTTCCTCGATCACCTCCGCGGTGTCGTCGCTCCGGCCGTCGCGCCTCCCGCGCTCCAGCAGACGCTCGGTCAGGACCTCATTCGGGACCTGGAGTTCGATGACATGGGTCAGCTCCGACCGGAGCTCCTCCAGCAGCCGGTCGAGCGCCGCCGCCTGGGCCACGGTCCGCGGGAAGCCGTCGAGGAGGAAGCCGGGTCCGCAGTCGTCCTGGCCGAGCCGTTCCCGCACCACCTCGATCATGACGTCGTACGGGACGAGCTTCCCGACGTCGACGAACTCCTTCGCCCGGGCCCCGACCGGGGTCCCCGACGCGATCGCCGCGCGCATCATGTCGCCGGTCGAGATGTGCGGGATGCCGGCTCGCGCGGCCACCTGAGCGGCCTGCGTCCCCTTGCCGGCCCCGGGCGGGCCCAAGAACACGATCCTCATCGGGACTCTCCAGCGGAACGATCGGCCGGACGGGCGGGGTGCGCGTCCGGGCGGCGCAGGATAGCAGACCGCGTCGGCCGGTCGAATTCCCGCCCGGCCGCGCCCGCGCGCGGGACGTATCATCGGGCACCGCCGGTGGGAGGCCCTCGATGAGACCCGAACCGCTCCTGATCGCCGCCGTCGCGTCGCTCCTCTTCGCGGCCCCGCCGACGCGCGCCGCCGACTCGTCGATCGACTACCTCGACGTCGACTCGAAGGCGCTCCGGAAGAGCGTCCGCTGCGGCGTCTACCTGCCGCCGGGGTACGACGCGTCCGGCGACGTCCGCTACCCGACGCTCGTCTTCCTGCACGGGATGCGGGGGAGCGAGCGGAAGTGGGAGAACCGCGGCGTCGGGGAGCGTCTCGACGCGCTGATCGAGAAGGGCGTCGTCGATCCGATGATCGTCGTCTGCCCGAACGGCGAGAACTCCATGTACGTCAACTGGCGGAACGGGAAGGCGGACTGGGCCGACTTCGTCCGTCGCGACCTCGTCGAGTGGGTCGACGCGCGGTACCGGACCGTCGCCGATCGGAGCGGGCGCGGTCTCACCGGTGACTCGATGGGCGGCTACGGGGCCCTGAACATCGCGTTCCAGCACCCCGACGTCTTCGGTTCGGTCAGCGCCCACTCCGCCGCCCTCTACCCGGTCGACCCGGACGACCTCCCGGAGTGGATCAAGAGGATGGCCGACCGGTGGGGCCCGGTCTACGGCTCGCCGGTCGACGTGGACCACTGGCGGGGGAACAACCCGCTGCACCTCGCGGCGACCCAGGAGGCCGAGAGCCTCCGCTCGCTCTCGATCTACTTCGACTGCGGCGACCGCGACCGGTACGGCTTCGACTCGAGCAACGTCGATCTCGACGGGATCCTCGACGACCGGGACGTCCCCCACGAGTTCCACCTGCGCGACGGAGGACACGGCCGGGAGTACTTCGAGGCGTACGTCACGAAGTCGCTGGAGTTCCACGGGCGGGTCTTCCGCGCCTCCGCCGCCCCGCGGCCGGGAGCGGACGAAGGGGACGAGGGGGACGCGGAGGACGCGGAGGAGGAGGCGCCGCCCGACGAGGCGCCCGCCCGACGGGAGTTCTGACCGGCCGCCTCCGCGACGCGCCCTCCGGGCCGCCGATCGGACGCCGGATCGATCGGGTCAACGGTGCTCGATCAGCGCGGCGATCGTCGCCGGGGCGCCGTGGCTCCGCACCGCGAGTCCCTCCCCCTCGACGGTCAGGCGGCCGGGGCCGGCGGCGCCGGCCGGCAGCGGGAACGGCACCGACGTCCCGATTCCCGGGACGACCTCGACGCGCCGTTCCTGCGCCCCCCCCTCCGTCTCGAGGCGAACCACGGCGTCGGCCGGGCGCTCGAGAGCGGCGAGCTCCGCGACGACGACTCCGAGCCCGTCGACCGGGCCGCGCGCCTCGTAGCGCTCCTGCGTCGTCGTCACCGGCGGACGGACCCACTCCCCCCTCCCGACGACGTCCCACACGACGGAGCACGACACTCCCGGCGTCGGATCGACGACCAGCACGGACGCCGCCCCGTCCGTCGCCGGGAACCGCGCGCGCAGATCGACGTCCGTCGCGGCGCGCGGAGGAACCCGGAAGGTCTCCGCCGCCTCCCCCACCGCGATCCGGACGTGGGCGGCGTCGCCAGATCGGAAGAGCA
>JBICIB010000795.1:0-3575 GCA_043101415.1 Planctomycetota bacterium JB042
GTCGCGCGGTGGGCCGGAAGAGGTTTCCGCATCGTGGCCCCGCTCCACGACGTTCGGGACGGGTCGATCGTCAACGTCCAGGCACGGCGGATAGTCGACACCCAGCCCAAGACGATGTCGCCGAAGGGCTCCGTGGTCGCCGGAACGTGCTTCGCCAACGCGGAGGGGGTCCGCCTCCTCCGGGCGGAACAGACCGAACGTCGCCCCGTCCTCGTCTGCGAAGGACTCACCGACACGCTCGCGGCCTGCGCGGCCGTCGGCGACGAGTTCCCGGTGCTGGGGACGACGGGCGTTGGAAACGCGAGTCGGTGCGTGTCCACGTGGGCGATCGACGCCGTGGTCTTCGTCGCCACCGACCTCGACGAGGCGGGAGAACGTGTCGTTCGTGACGTCGCCGACGCGGCGTACGAACACGGCGCGAAGGACGTGCGTCGCCTTCTCTGGCCCGAACCCGCGGGCGACGCGTGCGACGCGTTGAGACTGCTCGGAGCCGAGGCGCTCGCCGAGTTCCTCGAGCGGGTCGTGGTCGACGACGCGGAGGACTCGCGATGACCGTCGATCGGAGGGGCGTCGGTCCGCAAGGGGGCAGCTACCGGGTCCCGAAGCCGGAGCCGGTCGCGGAAGGCGGGTCGCCGGGCGCGCCGTCGGCGTGGACGCCCGCGGTCGGACAGAAGGTCCGATGCCAGGATCAGGACAACGTCGGCACGGTGACCGAGGTCGATTCGAAGGGGCGGAGAGCCAAGGTGCACTGGGTCGGGGAGAACGGTCAGGCCGAGAAGTGGAAGCCGATCTCCATCCTGCGGCCCGTGGCCGACCCCTCCGGTGGATCGGCCGGATTCCAGCCGCGAGCGGCCCGACCGTTCCGACCGTTTCCGACGGCGGCCCTCCCCGCCCCGCTCGACGAGTACGTCCCCGAACAGGCCGCCGCCCTCGGCGTCGACGAGGCGTACGTGGCCGCGCCGCTCCTCGCCACCCTCGCCGCCGCGATCGGCTCCTCCCGGATCCTTCGGATCAAGAAGGACTGGACCGTCCCGAGCATTCTGTGGGTGATGCTCGTCGCCGAGTCGGGAGGGATGAAGAGTCCAGTCCTGAAGGCCGTGACGCGGTGGATTCGGAAGGAGGAGGAACGGCTCGCCGACGTCCACGACCGCGAGCGGGAGCGGCATCGGACGAAGAAGGCCGCGTACGACAGGGAGTTCAAGGCGTGGAAGGGCGCCGGGACGAAGTCGCGAGGGAAGAAGGCCGAGTCTCCGCGGACGGACGACCCGCCCGTTCCGCCCGAACCCCCTCACCGCGAACGACGCATCGTCGAGGACGCCACGGTCGAGGCCATCGCGCCGATCCTGAAGAACAGCCCGCGCGGACTGCTCCTGCATCGCGACGAGGCGTCCGGCTGGCTCGACTCGCTCAACGAGTACAAGAAGAGGGGCGGGGACACGGCGCGTTGGAACGCCATGTACGACGGCGGCACGCTCTCCGTCGACCGGAAGGGGGGCGACGCCCCGTCCATCCTCGTCCGTCGCGCGTGCGTCTCCATCCTCGGCGGGATCCAGCCCGGGGTCCTCGCTCGGAGGATGACGGAGGATGCGGTCGAGAGCGGGCTCTTCGCCCGCTGCCTCCTGACGATGCCGCCGCGGTCGGTCAAGGCGTGGAACGACAGGGAGGTCGGCGAGGGACTCCTCCGGCGGATGGCGGAGACGTTTCGATCGCTCTTCGGCCTTGGCATGACGCAAGACGAGGCCGGGCACACGAGCCCCATCGAGCTGACGTTCACCGCCAAAGGCCGCGAACTCTGGAAGGAGCACGTCGATCGGCACGGCGAGACCGGCGCGACGCTCACCGGAGCCGACGCGAGCTGGTGGGCGAAGCTCGAGGGCGTGGCCGCCAGACTCGCCCTGATCCTTGCCCTGGTCCGCGATCCGAAGACCCGGACGGTCGGCGAGGAGGACGTCCAGGCCGGGATCGCCATCGCCGACTGGTGGGCCGACGAGATCGACCGCGTTCGGGCCCTGCTCACGGAGGACGAGGCCGCGCGGCGAACGAAGGCGTTGGTCGAGTTGATCCGCAGGAAGGGCGGACGGGCGGAACCGAGGGACCTCGTGGCGTGGTGCAGGTGGATCAAGAGCGCCCCCAAGCCTGCGGAGCTCGCAAGGAGCGTCCTCAGAGGTCTCGCGAAGGAGAGGCTCGGGACGATCGAGGAGTTGCCGTCCAAGAGGCGAGGCGCACCTCCCAAGATGGTCTTCGTCCTCTTCGAGGCCGTCAGCAAGTCAGCAACGTCAGCGGAGACCGGGCTCGACGCGCCGGACCCCGACGGAAGTCCTTGCCCGGCAACGGACGGCGCTCGCTCCTCCGCTCCCGCGAACGGGACCGAAGAACTGCTGACGTCCGTCAGCAGTTCGGGGTCACCGGAGGACGGCGGCGCCTGTCCGCCGGCCGAACCTGCGCCGAAGAACTCGGGAGGGGAGGACGCCGATGACCGCGTCTGACCGCCGCCGACCGCCGGTGTTGCGCGTCGTGGCCGACGTCGCCCTCACCACCGCCCCGCCGGACCTCCAGGCCCGCGGCCTGCTCGGCTGGGCTTCGTTCCGCCACGGCGTGCTCCGCCTCGACGGGGTTGCCGTCCGACGGACGCGCGACGGCCGGCTGGTCCTCTCCTTCCCCGTCCGCCACGACCGCGCGGGGCGGCAGCACGACGTCGTCAGACCGGCGGACGCCACGGCGAGGCGGACGATCGAGGCGGACGTGCTCGCCGCGGTGGCGGACCGCCTGCCCGGGCCGGCGGGCGACGGCGGGGACTCCGGGAGGGCCGGACGATGACCGGACGGCGACGGACACCGAACCGCGGCCCGGCGACGACGACGCCCGCCGCCGCACCGACCGAGCCGCCCGAGGACCTCGCCCGCCTCCTGGACCGGGACGGCGTGCCTCCGACGGAGATCGCGCGCCGGCTCGGCGTCGGGGTCGCGGAGGTGAGGGTCCTGCTGACCGGCCGGCTCCCCCTCGACGCCGACGGATCGGAGGACGCGGACCCGGCCGCCGGGGACTCGCCCGACGTGGCCCCCGACGCGCCCCACGGCGCCCCGTCCGCGCCCGCGCTTGCCCTCCGCGCCCCGGAGGCCGCCCGCGCGCTCGGCGTCGGCGTGCGCCACCTGTGGACGCTCACCAAGGCCGGCGAGGTCCCGCACGTGCGGCTCGGCACGACGGTCGTCTACCCGGTCGGGGCGCTCGAGGAGTGGCTCGCCAGAAGGGCGCGCGCGTCGACCCGGAGGACGTCGAAGTGAGCGACCCCCGGACGGACGCCGGGCGGCCCCGGTCCCCTCGCCGTCCACGCGGGCTCATTGTCGGCCCGACGGGCCGGGATTGCCTTGAGCGTCGTCCACGTCGAGGGAACATGTCGAGCCGCCCGGGCCGAGGCGCGGCCGGGGCCGGAACGAACGGAGGCTCCTGACACTGGCGACCGTGTACCGCGCGCGCGGACGGCCGAACTGGATGATCGCCTGGTACGACCCGGACGGAAGGCGGCGCGTCCGCTCGTCCGGCACCACCGACCGGCGCGCCGCCGAGCGCGTCGCGGC
>JBICIB010000796.1:0-2910 GCA_043101415.1 Planctomycetota bacterium JB042
CCTTCGTGACGCCGGCGTTGTTGACGAGCACGTCGAGGCGACCGAGCTCGCCGATCGTCCGCTCGACCGCCTCGCCCGCCGCCGCGAAGTCGGAGACGTCCGCCCCGAGGGCGAGGCGGTCGAGCGGACGATCGGCGAGCTCGGGCGCCTCGACGTGCGCGTCAACAACGCCGGCGTCACGAAGGACGGGCTGTTCCTCCGGATGAGCGAGGAGGACTTCGACCGGGTCGTCGACGTCAACCTGAAGGGCTGCTTCAACTTCTGCCGCGCCGCGGCGCGCCCGCTGACCAAGGCGCGCGGCGGGAGGATCGTCAACGTCACCTCGATCGTCGGCCTGGTCGGCAACGCGGGGCAGGCGAACTACGCCGCGGCGAAGGCCGGCATCGTCGGGCTGACCCGCTCGCTGGCGAAGGAGTTCGGCGGTCGGAACGTGACCGTGAACGCCCTGGCGCCCGGCTTCATCGAGACCGACATGACGGGCGGGCTCCCGGACGACGTGAAGGAGGCGTCCCTCGGGTCGATCCCCCTCGGTCGGTTCGGCGCCGCGGACGAGATCGCCGACGCCGTCCTGTACCTCGCGTCGGATCTCGGGTCGTACGTCACGGGTCAGGTCCTGACCGTCGACGGCGGGCTCTCCATTTGAAGGAAACGTCTGTCCGAAGCGGATTTGCGTGGGGTCCTGCGACGGGAAAAGCGTTGCATTGCCCCCGAGTGGAATTTTGAATACCGAGTTCTCGAGGTGGTGCGGGCCGACGGACGGCCGGTGTCCCCGGAACGCTGGAGGAGGTTCACGCAGTGAGCGCAAGCATTGAGGATCGCGTCATCAACATCGTCTGTGAGCAGATGGGCGCGAGCCGGGACAAGATCCAGGCCTCGACGTCGTTCATCAACGACCTCGGCGCCGACTCGCTCGACACGGTCGAGCTCGTGATGGAGTTCGAGGACGAGTTCGACATCAACATCCCGGACGAGGACGCGGAGAAGATCCAGAGCGTCGGGGACGCGATCGAGTACATCAAGAAGCGGATGGGCTGAACGGCCCGCTCCGCCTCCAGCGAAACGTCGGCGAGGAACATGGCTAGAAAAAGAGTCGTGATCACCGGTCTCGGAGCGATGACCTCGCTCGGGATCGGGATCGAGAAGACCTGGGAAGGCCTGGTCCAGGGGAAGAGCGGCGTCGGGCCGGTGGTCGGCTTCGATGCCGAGGCCTTCCCGACCCGATTCGCCGGCGAGTGCCGCGACTACGACGCGGCGGACTTCTTCGCCCCGGTCGAGTCGAAGAAGCTCGACCTGTTCACCCAGTACGGCGTCGTCTGCTCGGACGAGGCCCTGAAGGACTCGGGGCTCGACCTCGACTCCTGCGACCGGGATCGCGTCGGAGTGATCTGCGGCTCGGGCATCGGGGGGATCCACGAGCTCGAGTCGATGCACACCGTGCTCATGGAGCGCGGACCGCGCCGCATCTCGCCGCACTTCATCCCGAAGCTCATGGTGAACGCGATGTCGGGTCACATCTCGATCCGGCACGGGCTGAAGGGGACGAACTTCGTGACCGGGTCGGCGTGCGCGTCGGCCGGACACGCCATCGGGATGGCGCTCCGATCGATCCAGTACGGCGAATCGGACGTCGTCTTCACGGGCGGCGCCGAGACCGCGATCACCCCGCTCGGGCTCGGCGGATTCTGCGCGCTGAAGGCGCTCTCGACCCGCAACGACGACCCCCAGGCCGCGAGCCGCCCGTTCGACAAGGATCGGGACGGGTTCGTGATGGGGGACGGGGCGGCGATCATCGTCCTGGAGGAGCTCGAGCACGCGAAGAAGCGCGGCGCGCGGATCTACGCCGAGGTGTTCGGCTACGGTTCGACCGCCGACGCGTTCCACATCACCGCGCCGAAGGACGACGGCGAGGGGCCGGCCCGCGCGATGCGGCAGGCGCTGTCGGACGGCGAGGTCGACCCGACCTCGGTGGCGTACGTGAACGCGCACGGCACGTCGACCGAGTACAATGACGCGACCGAGACCGTCGCCATCAAGACCGTGTTCGGCGACCACGCGTCCTCGCTGGCGGTCTCGTCGACCAAGTCGATGATCGGACACCTCCTCGGCGCGTCGGCGGCGGTCGAGTTCGCGGTGATCGCGAAGTCGGTCCACCACAACATGGTGCATCCGACGCGCAACCTCACCAACCCCGACCCGCGCTGCGACCTCGACTACGTCCCGGGGACGGCCCGCGACCTGAACGTCACCGCGGCGATGTCGAACTCGCTCGGGTTCGGGGGACACAACGTCTCCCTGGTCGTCGGCAAGGTCCGCTGAGGGCGCGGCGGGGCGCCTGCCGATGCCGGCCCTCGTCCGCGACGCGAGCGGCGTCCGACTGATCGAGCGTGAGCCTCCTCCGCGGCCCGTCGGGGAGGCTCGCGTGCGTCTCCGGCTCGCCGGCGTCTGCAGCACCGACCTCGAGCTCTCCCGCGGCTACATGGGGTTCGAGGGCGTCCTCGGCCACGAGTTCGTCGGCGACGTGATCGAGGCGACCGATCCGGCCTGGATCGGCGAGCGGGTCGTCGGCGGGATCAACGCCGCCTGCCTGGCGTGCGACTTCTGCGCGCGCGACCTCCACCGCCACTGCGAGGCGCGGACGGTGCTCGGGATCCTCGGCCGGGACGGCGTCCTCCAGGAGACGTTCCTCCTCCCCGAACGGAACCTCGTCCGCGTCCCCGAGCACGTCTCGGACGAACAGGCGGTCTTCGCCGAGCCGCTCGCCGCGGCGCTCCGGATCCTCGAGCAGCTCGACCTCGCCCCGTGGGACCGGGTCGCCGTCCTCGGCGACGGGAAGCTCGGCCTCCTCTGCGCCTGGGCGCTCGCCGAGCAGGTCCACAGCGTCACCCTCTACGGGCGGCGGCCGGGGCGGGT
>JBICIB010000797.1:0-4304 GCA_043101415.1 Planctomycetota bacterium JB042
GGCCCACGCGTCGCGCGCCGCGTCGACCTGCGCGATCGCGAGGTCGAACGCGAACGGCTCCGCCTCCGGCCCGCTCGCCTGCGCCTCGGCCCGCGCCGCCCTCGCCCACGCCGCGCTCCCGAGCACGAAATCGCGCCGCGGTCCGAACGACGTCCCGCCGCGGACGGCCGCGACCTCCGCCGCGATCTCCGCCTCGCGCGGCCGCCCCGCCGCGAGCGCGGCGAGCGCCTCGTTCCAGAGGAGCTCCGCCGGCGCCTCGTCCCCCGCCGCGGCGACCGCGGCCGCGAACGCGTCGTGCGCCTCGGCGAACCGACCCTCGCGGAGCGCGCGCTCGCCGTCGACGGCCGCCGCGCCCGCCGCGACCAGCGCGAGGACCAGCAGCGGCAGCGCGGCCGCGACGGCCGCTCCCTCGCGTCGCGCCGTCGTCCCGGCGATGTCGCGCCGCGCACGTCCGGTCCTCGCGAGCGCGATCAGCAGGAGGAGGATCGCGACGAGGAGCGGCCACTGGAACCGCGTCGTCCGCTCCTCGCGCGTCGCCGCCTCGAACGCCCTCCGCGCCTGCGCCGTGATCCGGGAGTCGTACAGGAGCTCGAGCGGACGCCCGACGACCGACGCGTCGACGAACGCGCCCCCGGTCGCCTCGGCGATCCGCCGCAGTCCGGCGCCGTCGAGCGCGGTCACGACCTCGCGGCCGGCGCGATCGGCCAGGAACCCGGCGTCCGGACCGTCGCCGAGCGGGATCTTCCCGCCCCACGCCGTCCCGTACCCGACCGCGTGGACCGCCACCCCGCGTGCGCGGCACGCCGCCGCCGCCGCGAGTCCCCGCGCGCCGTGGTCCTCGCCGTCGCTCAGGAGGACGATCGCTTCGTGCTCCCCGCCCGCGTCCCCGAGCGCCTCGAGCGCCGTCTCGAGCGCCGCCCCGAGGTCGGTCCCGCCGCGCGCGACGTCGCTCGGGCCGGCGCGCTCCGCGAGCGACGCGAACGTCGCCGCGTCGCGCGTCCGCGGCACGGCCAGCCGCGCCTCCCCCGCGAAGACGACGAGCGCGAACCGGTCGCCCCTCCCCCGCCCCGCGAGCCGCCGGATCCCGTCCGTCGCCGCCGTCAACCGGTCGGGCGGGAGGTCGCGCGCGCGCATCGACCGCGAGACGTCGAGGCAGACCACGAGGTCGACCCCGCGCTGCTCCACCCGCCGCGGGCCGACGCCCCACCGCGGCTCCATCGCCGCGACGATCGCGAGCGCCGCCGCCGCGAGGAGGAGCGCCCCGCGGACCCGACGCGCCCCCGGCGACGTCTCCCGGGCCAGCCACCGCGCCCGCGGACCGACCGCGCGCGCCAGACGCGCCGCCCGCCGCCGCTCGAGGACCAGCGCGACGACCGCCGCCGCCGGCACGAGGAGGAGCGCCGCGCCGAGCTCCGGCCGGAGGAAGAACCCCGCCGCGCTCACGGCCACGTCTCCCCGACGGTCCGGCGCAGCCCGAACGACAGGAGCCCGAGCGCGAGTCCGGCGAGCAGGAACGCGAGGAACCGCTCCTCGATCCGGAACCGCGGCGCCTCGTGCTCGACCTTCTCCAGCGCGTCGATCCGCCGGACGACCTCGGCCATCGCGGCCGCGTCCCGCGCCTCGCCGAGCACGCCGCCGGTCCGCTCCGCCACGGCGCGGACCTGCGCGAGGTCGAGCGGCGTCCACTCGCCCCGCGGGCCGGGGGTGCCGCGCCCGACGACGACCGGGTGGGTCCGGACGCCGAGCGACTCGAGGAGCTGGCCGGCCGGGAGCGGACCGATCTCGTCCGGCGTCTCGGCGGTCGCGACGTTCTCCTCGCCGTCGGTCAGGAGGATCACGACGCTCGAGGCGCCCCCCTCCCCGCCCGCGAGGAGTTGGGCCGCGCGCGCCAGCGCCGCCCCGAGCCCGGTCCGGTCCTCGGCCCCGTCCGGCTCGACCGTCTCGACCTCGGCCAGGAACGCGGCGAGCGCGTCGTGGTCGAGCGTCGGCGGGCAGACGACGTCGGGGTAGCGCGCGAACGTCAGCAGTCCGAAGCGGTCGTGCGGCCGCTCCCGGACCAGGCCGAGCGCCTCGTCCTTCGCCACCTGCAGCCGGGTCCGCTCGGGGTCCATGTCGGTCGCGGTCATCGACGACGAGACGTCGAGCACGAGGAGGACGTCGCTCCCCTTCGCCTCGAGCGGGAGCGGCGCGCGATGCACCGGCCGCGCGGCGGCGACGATCAGCAGGGCGATCGCGACGGCGTGGAGGGCGAGCGGGACGTGCCGGAGCCGCGCCCTCGTCGAGACCGGCAGTCCGTCGACCGGCGGCGCGAACCGGAGCGCCGGGCCGCCGCGCCGCGCGCGGGCGAGGAGCGCGAGCGGGACGAGCCCGAGCAGCAGGAGGAGCGCCGGGTCCTCGAGCCGGAGCCCGACGAGCGCCTCGAGCCGGGCGTTCACGCCCCGCCTCCGTCGGCGGCGTCGGGCGCGGCCGACGCCGCGGCGACGAGCCGCTCCGCGTCGTCGAGGAGCCGCGCCGCCTCGTCCGTCGACGTCTCGCGTCCCGCGAACTTCTCCCGGTCCGCCGCCCGCAGGACCGACGCGAGCGACGCGTCGTCGATCCCGGGCGCCGAGGCCGCCGCCGCCAGCAGCTCCTCGGTCGTCCGCTCGTCGACCGGGACGCCGCATCGGACGGCGAAGAGGGCGCGCGCGACCTCGGCGACCTCCGCCGCCGCGACCCCGCCCGAAGGACGTTCGCGCAGCTCCGCCAGCGTCCGGCGGACCCGCTCGATCGACGGGCGCGGCTCGACCGACCGGCGGCGCCGACTCCGGAGGAGGAGCCCGGCGGCCGCGACGAGGACGGCGAGCGCCAGCGCGACCTCGAGGGCGCCCGGACCGCCGCCCGGGACCGGCAGTAGCTCGCCCGGCGGCTCGGCTGCGCCCGGATCGGCGGCGTCGACCGCGGGCCGCACGTCGACCGTCCAGGTCCGGGGCGCCGCCGAGCGGGCCTCGCCGTCCGGAGCGGTCGCCACGAACGACGGGGCGAGCTCGACCGGCGCGCGGGAGAACGCCCACGCCTCGAACCGCCGCTCCTCGACGCGCCGCGCCGGCCCGCCGGAGACGTCCGCCGGCTCCTCGCGCGCGACCGTCGCCACCTCCCGGACCACGAGCGGCGCCAGCGCGTCGTTTCGCCACGGCTCCGGGCGGAGCTCCGACGACCAGGCGCGGACGACGGTCAGCGGGAACGCGCGCCCCGGCACGACCGGCTCGGGGGGAACGTCGAGGCGGAGCTCGACCGCGGGCGGCGCGGCGGCGAGGGCGCAGGCGAGGAGAAGGACGGGGCCGCTCACCGCTTCGTCCCCCGCCGCTCGCGCATCCGGAAGAAGTCGACGAGCGGACGCGCCACCGACTCGCCCTCGTGCCGCGGCACCGGAACGTCGATCACGTCGACCCCGGCCCGCGCGAGCTCGCGGTCGTGCCCCGCGCGCCACGCCTCGACCCGCGCCGCGTACGCCGACCGGACCTTCGCGCTCCCCCAGTCGACGACCGTCGCCCGGCCGCTCTCCGGATCGCGCCCGCGGAGCAGGCCGAGGTCGGGCGGTTCGAGCTCGGGGAGGAGGAGCCGGACCGCCACCACGTCGTGCCGGCGCGCCGACGCGGCGAGCGTCGACCCGAACCCGTCGAACAGGAAGTCGGAGACGACGAAGACCACGGCGTGGCGGCGGACCATCCGCGCGGCCCGCTCGAGCGCCGGCGCGAGGTCGGTCCGTCCGCGCCCGTCCGGGAGCGCGAGGCAGTCCCGGACGATCCGGAGCGCGTGCGGCGTCCCCTGCCGCGGCGGGACGATCCGCTCGACGCCGTCGGCGAACGCGACCAGCCCGACCTTGTCGTGGCTCCGCGCCGCGGAGAGGGCGAGGCAGGCGCAGACGCGCGCCGCCGCCCCGCGCGCGGACCACGGCCCGAACCCCGCCCGCATCGACCGGGAGACGTCGAGCAGGAAGAGGACGGTCAGGTCGCGCTCGTCGACGTACGTCTTGACGAACGGACGCCCGACCCGCGCCGTGACGTTCCAGTCGACCGCGCGCGGGTCGTCCCCCTCCTGGTACTCGCGGACCTCGTCGAACTCGACGCCCGCGCCGCGGAAGACGGACCGGTAGGCGCCGGCCAGGAGGCCGTTCACCAGCCGGTCGCTCTGGACCTCGATCCGACGGACCTCCGCCAGGAGCTCGGCGAGGCCGACGTCCCGCTCCTCCATCGCCGCCGCCCCGCCCTACGGGACCCGCACCGTGTCGAGGACCCGGCGCACGACCTGCTCGGACAGATCGGAAG